>NZ_JBRRES010000026.1:0-70887 GCF_056760395.1 Stenotrophomonas sp. STEN009
TGTGCGGGGGCCCCTTAACCCCCGCGCCGGGGGGGTGGCCCCCGGGGTGGGCGGGGCGGGTGTCGGCCCCCCACGGCAAGACCGGGGTTGGGCGTCCTGCCCAACCCGCCCGAGGCATGCCTCGGGCCCATGCGGCTGACACCCCGCACTCCGACACCGCCCCAACTTCGAAACGTTCACGCGGCTGTCGGTAGGTGTCGATCTTGGTCGACACATCTGTCAGATTTCGAATGAATTCAATCGTGTCGACCAAGGTCGACACCCACCAGAGCAGAATGCGGTTCCGACAGAACGCGGAAGACTGTCGAAGGCGGGGTGGGGGCGGGTTGGGGGGGGGGGGCGCCCAGGGTTGGGGCGCCCCGCCGAAAAGGGCGGACTTTAGGCGGGCCCCCCCACCCCCCCCCCCCCCCCCACCCCCCCATCCCGCAGATAGCTCGCTTCTGCCGTTGATGTTGACGTTGATTCGGCGGGTGCAGGGTGCAACCCTGCAAAACAAACACCACCCTACGGCAGCGTCGGTTGTGCAATCGTGCCCCGCACACTACGATCCTGCGGTTCGCGCGCGCAGGCGCGCCCTCCGATTCCTGCTGAGCGCCCTGCGCGCCGCATCTGCCAACCCGAGGTATCCATGGTCATCAAACCGCGCGTCCGCGGCTTCATCTGCGTCACCACCCATCCGACCGGCTGCGACGCCGCCGTCAAGCAGCAGATCGACTACATCCGCGCCCGCCCGCCGATCCAGAACGGTCCCAAGCGCGTGCTGGTGATCGGCGCCTCGACCGGCTACGGTCTGGCCGCCCGCATCACTGCCGCGTTCGGCAGCGGTGCGGCGACCCTGGGCGTGTTCTTCGAGCGTCCCGGCAGCGAGACCAAGCCGGGCACGGCGGGCTGGTACAACTCGGCGGCGTTCCACCGCTATGCCGATGAGGCCGGCCTGTATGCCAAGAGCATCAATGGTGATGCGTTCTCGGATGAAGTGAAGGCGCGCACCATCGAGATGATCAAGGCCGATCTCGGCCAGGTCGACCAGGTCGTCTACAGCCTGGCTGCGCCGCGCCGCAAGCACCCAAAGACCGGTGAAGTGATCAGTTCCACGCTGAAGCCGATCGGTGAGCCGATTACGCTGCGTGGCCTGGATACCGACAAGGAAGTGATCACCGAGACCACTTTGCAGCCGGCGACGCCGGAGGAAATCGCAGGGACCGTCGCAGTGATGGGCGGTGAAGACTGGCAGATGTGGATCGACGCGCTGGCCGATGCCGGCGTGCTGGCCAACGGCTGCACCACCACCGCCTTCACCTACGTTGGCGAAGAAATCACCCAGGCCATCTACTGGAATGGCTCGATCGGCGCTGCCAAGAAGGATCTCGACACCAAGGTGCTGGGCCTGCGCGAGAAGCTGGCGAAGATTGGCGGTGATGCCCGCGTGTCGGTGCTCAAGGCCGTGGTCACCCAGGCCAGCTCGGCCATTCCGACGATGCCGCTCTACCTGTCGCTGCTGTTCAAGGTGATGAAGGAGAAGGGCACCCACGAAGGCTGCATCGAGCAGCTGGACGTGCTCTACGACATCCTCTACGGCGGCAAGGCCGACGGCGTGGCGATCGACCGCCTGCGCCACGATCTGGTCGATGGCGATGGCCACACCGTCGCGCTGGTCGATGAAGAAGGCCGCCTGCGTGCCGACTACAAGGAAATGGCGGCAGACGTGCAGGGCAAGGTGGTTGCGCTGTGGCCGCAGGTGACCAACGAGAACCTGTACGAGATCAGCGACCTGGCCGGCTACAAGGCGGACTTCCTGCGCCTGTTCGGTTTCGGCGTTGAAGGCGTCGACTACGAGGCCGACGTCGATCCGGATGTGAAGATCAACAATCTGGTCGATATGACCTGATCGAAAAGGCCGGCGAAAGCCGGCCTTTTCACGTAGGGCGCGCCGCTATGCCCGGCGATGCGGGATCACCCGAAGTCGAAACTCATCGTCGGCAGCGCCGGACCGACGAAGTCGCCCTGCACGTAGTCCACGCCTGCACTGAACAGCAGCGTCATGGAGTTGGCATCGCTGACGAACTCGGCGATGGTGCGGATACCGGCCTCCTGCGCGCGCGCCGTGATCTGGCTGATGCGGTCGATGTTCTCGCGGGTCGCCGCCAGGTCGCTGGTGAATCCACGGTCCAGCTTGAGGAACTGCGGCTGGAAGTGGGCCAGCAGCTGGAACGAATCCAGGCCGGACCCGAACTGTTCCAGGCCAATGCGGCAGCCCAGCGGGGCCACGGCGGCCAGGAACTGCTGGGCGCTGCGCAGGTGGGTGAACACCTTCGCTTCCGGCGCATGCAGCCACAGGCGCTCGCCCGGAACCCCGTGCGCTTTCAGTTCACCACGTAGGGTGGCAATCATCTGCGGGTCGTCGAACGATTCGGGGGTGACCTTCACCAGCATCTGGGTGGCGCTGCCTTCGCGCGCGCGCTGCCCCAGCACCGTGATGGCCTTGGACACCACCCAGCGGTTGATCTCGGCCAGCAGCCCGTGTTCCTCGGCGATGCCAAGGAAAGCGGTGGGACTGAGCAGTTCACCGTTGTGCTCCAGTCGCAGATAGGCTTCGTACAGCTCCAGTGGCTCGCCCTGCAGGTTCAGTACCGGCTGGTAATGCAGCTGGAAGCCGTCGCCGTCCAGGGCTTCGCGGATGCGGCCGACCCATCGCTGCACACGTTCTTCCTCGACCCGATCGACCGCGGCCGGATCGAAGATGCGACAGGTGTTGCCCAGCTCGGCGGCCGCCTGCGTGCACTCGCTGGCACGCGCCAGGACTTGGCCGATACTGGCGATCTTCTCGCCGACCTGGACACCGCCGATGCTCACGGTGACCGTGGCCGAACGCGCGCCGATGCTGAACACATGGGCGGCATATGCCTCACGGATGCGTTCGGCCAGTGCCACGGTCTGCGCATAGGGGCCGGCCTGCAGCACGGCGAAGCTGTGTTCGCCGAAGCGCGCCAGCTGCGCGTCCTCCCCCACGACATCGGCCAGCAGGGAGGCCAGCGCGCCGATGAGGGTATCGGCCGAGGCCAGCCCGATGTCCGGCATCAGCCGCGCATAGTGGTCGGGCTCGACCAGCAGCAGGCCGAACTGGCCCTCGCTGCGGCCAGCCTGGGCGACCGCACTTTCGACCTGCAGCATGAAGGTCGGCCGGTTCAGCAGGCCGGTCACCTGGTCGCGCTGGCGAAGATCCTCGACCTCTCGGGCCAGTTCCGGGTCGAACTCGATCCGGCGGCGGAACACGACCTGCAGGCAGGATTCGCCCTCATAGGTGGCTGCGGTGAATTCCATCGTTGCCGGAAACGCACTGCCATCCTGGTGGCGTGCATCGAGCTGGTACTGCGGTGGTGGCGCTTCGCCGCGGCTGAGGCTCTTCAGCAGCTGCTTGAAGTCATCAACATGCTGGGCGGCCACCATGTCCAGCAGCGAGATGCCCTCGATGTCGTCGAAATGCTCGTAGCCGAACATGTCCAGATAGGCATCGTTGGCGCGGATGTGCATGCCTTCGTGCACATAGGCGATGGGTTCGCGGGAGGAGGCAATCAGCGCGTCGCAACGGCGCTCGGTCTCGCGCATCTGTGCCTCGATGCGACGCAGCCCGCGGCGCGCCTGCAGGTCGACCCACTGGTCGCGGACCACCGCCAGCAGATGCTCCGGCCGTTGACGGAGGGCAAGGGCGCGGATGCCATGGCTGCTGGCCTGGACCAGCTCATCCTCGTCGATGCGCTCGGCCAGCAGCACCAGCGGAATGTCCTTGCCGCTGGCCGCGATGTGCTGGGCCACCAGCGGCAGCGGGATGCCCTGCGAGGGCGAGGCCAGCACCAGATCGATGGCCTGGTTGGCCAGCACCTGCGACAGCTCGGCCGAATCCTGCGGGCGCCAGGGGCGCACGGCGATGCCGCTGTTGCGCAGCGTGCTGACGATGGCTTCCGCATTCTCGCCGCTGTCGTCGACGATCAACAGGCGGATGGTGATGTCGTTCGCGTTCTGCATGCACTGCTCCCCAATCTGCGGATCTTGATACACGATGCACGGCGAGCCGTCCATGCGTGCAGGCATCCCGCACCCCGAACGGCGATGCGGTTCACACCACGCTGCCGGCGGCGTGGCCGCTGGCCCAGGCCCACTGGAAGTTGTAGCCGCCAAGCCAGCCGGTGACGTCCAGCACTTCGCCGACGAAATGCAGGCCCGGCACGCGCTTGGATTCCATCGTGGAGGACGAAACGTCGGCGGTGTCCACGCCGCCCAGCGTGACCTCGGCGGTGCGGTAGCCTTCGGTGCCACTGGCCACCAGCGGGAACGCACCCAGCAGCTGCGCGGCCTGGCGCAGCTGGGGCTCATCCAGCTGCCGTACCGGGCGGTCCGGCAGCCAGTGTTCGCACAGGCGCTGGGCCAGGCGCTTGGGCAGGACCTCGGCCAGCACCGTGCGCAGTTCGGCGGCTGGCCGCTCCTGTTTCATCCGTCGCAGCCACTGGCCGGCATCCTGGCCGGGCAGCAGATCCAGTTCCAGTGCGTCGCCGGGTTGCCAGAAGGAAGAGATCTGCAGGATCGCCGGGCCGCTGACGCCACGATGGGTGAGCAGCATGGAATTCTGGAACTGCATGCCGTTGCAGCGCGCCTCGATCGGCAGCGCGACACCGCTCAGGTCGGCCAGGCGCTCCTGGTGCCTGCCGCTGAGGGTCAGCGGCACGAGTCCGGCGCGGGTCGGCAGCACGGCATGCCCGAACTGGCGTGCAATCTCGTAGCCGAAGCCGGTTGCGCCCAGGCTGGGGATGGACAGGCCACCGGTGGCGACCACCAGCGAGGCGCAGTGGAACATCCCCTGCGTGGTGTGCACACGGAAGCCATCCGCCCCGTGCTCGATGCGCTCGACGCTGCAGTGGGTACGGATGTGTACACCCGCTGCCTGGCACTCGTCCACCAGCATCTTCACGATCTGCTTGGACGAAACGTCGCAGAACAGCTGCCCCAGCTCCTTCTCGTGATAGGCGATGGCATGGCGCTCGACCATCTCGATGAAGTGCCAAGGCGTATAGCGGGCCAGCGCCGATTTGCAGAAGTGCGGATTGGCCGACAGGAAGTTGGCCGGGGTGGTGCCGGTGTTGGTGAAGTTGCAGCGGCCACCGCCGGACATCAGGATTTTCTTGCCGATCTTGTTGGCGTGATCGATCACCTGCACCTGGCGGCCGCGCCGGCCGGCGGTGATCGCGGTCATCAGGCCGGCGGCACCGGCACCGATCACTACGACGTCGCAGCGCGTCGTACTCATGCCTTGGCGCGCTTGCGCCAGGTGGGGATGATGTCGAGCTGGATCTGGTCGTTGAGGATCTGCACCTCGCCGTCCTGGATCAGCACGCTGAAGCGCATGGCACGCTGGATCTGCTGGCCCCACTGCTCGACGAAGGTGCCATCGAGGTCGATCACCGACAGGTTGTCGAAGCGCGCCAGGCCCTTGCCCTGCTTGCCCCACCAGATGTCGGACGCATTGCCGCCGTAGTTGACCACCTGCACCTGGCGGCTGCGGTTGCTGGCCTTGCGGATACGGGATTCATCGGGGTGGCCGAGGTCGATCCACTGCAGGATGTCGCCGGTGTAGTCGTGCTGCCACAGGTCCGGCTCGTCATCCGTACTCAGGCCCCGGCCGAATTCCAGGCGGTCGTCGGCGTTGAGGGCGAAGGTGAGCAGGCGCACCATCAGGCGCTCGTCGGTTTCCGACGGATGCTGGGCCAGGGTCAGGTTGTGGGTCGCGTAGTAGCCGCGATCCATGTCGCTGATCTGCAACTCGGCCTTGCGGATGGTGGCGGTGAGGGCCATGGGGGATCCGTCGACTAAAGAGGACAATGATAGAGGTTTGCTGCAGGGGTGTCCGTGGCCGGGGTGTCTGCCGCGCGTCAACGGTGGCACGCTTGCGGTTCCTGTTGCCGCCGGAGCGGACGCGATGACCCTGCCCAGCCGGCTGCAGCTGCCACCCGGCCATTGGCCGACCCTGCTGGACGGCCTGTGCGCACGCTTTCCGCGCATCGACCGCAGCCAGTGGCAGGACCGGTTCGCGCGCGGACGGGTACAGGATGCGCAGGGCAGGGCGCTGGCGGCGGACCAGCCGTGGCAGGTGGGGCTGGAAATCCTGTATTTCCGCGAGGTCAGCCACGAGCCGCGCATTCCGTTCAACGAGACGATCCTCTACCAGGACGAGCATCTGCTGGTGGTCGACAAGCCGCACTTCCTGCCGGTGACCCCGGCGGGTGCCCATGTCCGCGAAACCCTGCTGGCGCGGCTGGTGGCGCGGACCGGCAACGCGCAGCTGGCACCGCTGCACCGCCTGGACCGGCTCACCGCTGGGCTGGTCCTGTTCTCGCTGCGACCGGAGTCGCGCGATGCCTACCAGCGCCTGTTCCGCGAGCGGCGTATCGACAAGACCTACGAGGCGCTGGCCTCGGCACTGCCGGCGCTGGACTTCCCGTTCGAGCGCCACAGCCGCATCGGCCCGGCACAACCGTTCTTCCGCATGGGCGAAATGGAGGGCGAGCCGAATGCGAGTACCCGCGTCGAGGTGATCGACGCGACAGGTCCGGTCTGGCGCTACCGCCTGCAGCCGAGAACCGGTCGCAAGCACCAGCTGCGCGTGCACATGGCGGCGCTGGGCGCGCCCATCATCGGAGACGACCTGTATCCGCAGCTGCGTCCGGCCGCGACCGGGGCGCAGGCGCCGCTGCAACTGCTGGCGCGGGCGTTGTCCTTCGACGATCCCCTGAATGGGGAACGGCGGGTGTTCAGCAGCCAGCGTCAGCTGGGCCTGGAGCTGGGCCCAGTGGTGGCGTGAGCCGGGCCCCGCCTCATCGCGCCACGCGGATGCTGGCCAACCAGCGGTCCAGCGCGCTGCCGAACGCCTGGCGGTCGCGCGCATGCAGGGGAGGCGGGCCCCCGGTCTGGACGCCGGCGCCGCGCAGCTCTTCCATGAAATTGCGTACCGACAGGCGCTGGGCGATGGTGTCGGCGGTGAACAGCTCCCCGCGCGGATGCAGGGCCAGCGCGCCTCGTTCGAGCACCAGCGCGGCCAATGGAATGTCCTGGGTGACAACCAGATCGCCGGCGGCGACCCGTTCGACGATGGCGCTGTCAGCAACGTCCAGGCCCTGCGGCACCTGGAGGGAGCGGATCCAGCGCGAGGGCGGGGTGCGGATCCACTGGTTGGCGACCAGGGTCAACTCCAGGCCGACCCGCTCGGCGGCCCGGAACAGGATGTCGCGGATGACAACGGGGCAGGCGTCTGCGTCCACCCAGATGCGGGGACGGGGCAGTTCAGCCGGGGTTTCAGCTTCAGTCATTTACCCAGTGTAGGGTAGGAAAAACCTGAATGGGTCCCCGGATCCGGGCCCGACCGACTGCCAGCCCTTGCCACGCCTAGCGGGGGCGGGGTGGCGATGAATGCCGGGGCTATCGCTTTTTGGGGAAAACACGCGTATCGTGCGACCCACTGTGTTTGCTAGGGTCACCGTGAATCGTGGCCTGGTGCAGTTGATCTCACGATCCACTCATCGATCCGCTTTACCAACGCCTGCAACTCAGTCTCGGCCCCGATACCCGGTGGCTGCGATTTTTTTCAACATGTGTTTCAGGAGTTAGTAAATATGTCTGAACGTCAGACCGGCACCGTCAAGTGGTTCAACGACGCCAAGGGCTTCGGCTTCATCACCCCGGAAAGCGGCCCGGACCTGTTCGTGCACTTCCGCGCCATCCAGGGCACCGGCTTCAAGACCCTGCAGGAAGGCCAGAAGGTCACCTTCATCGCCGTCCAGGGCCAGAAGGGTATGCAGGCTGACCAGGTGCAGGCGGTCTAATCCGTCTGCTGCCCTCGGGTAGCCAGAACGCCGGAAGCGCAAGCTTCCGGCGTTTTTTTTTGCGTCGGCGGGAGCAGGCGCGGATCGAATCCACAGGCGCATGCGTGCAGGCGCGTTACGATGCTTGCACCCCTCTGGAGTCCTTTCATGCGCATCGTCCATCACCTCGAGAATTCCCGTTCGCTGCGCGTGCTGTGGATGCTGGAGGAGCTGGGGCTGGACTACGAACTGCGCCGTTACCCGCGCGACCCCAGAACGCTGCTGGCACCGCCGGCACTGCGCCAGGTACATCCGCTGGGGAAATCACCGGTGCTGCAGGACGGCGAGCAGGTGCTGGCCGAATCCGGCGCCATTCTTGATTACCTGGCTGACCGCTACGACACGCAGCGGCAGGTGTCGCCGTCGCCGATACCGGCCGAAGGTGCCGAGCGCATGGCCTATCGCTACTGGCTGCACTACGCCGAAGGCTCAGCGATGCCGCCGCTGCTGCTGACCCTGGTGATGAGCCGCATCCGCAACGCGCCGGTGCCGTTCTTCGTGCGCCCGATCGCCCGCAGCATCGCCGACAAGGCCGAGAAGAGCTTCGTCGGCCCGCAGCGCCGCCTGCACCTGGACTGGATGGAGCGCCGCCTGGCCGAGAGCCCGTGGTTCGCGGGTGAGCGTTTCACCGCGGCCGACATCCAGATGAGCTTCCCGATCCAGGCCGCAGCGGCGCGCGGAGGCGGACTGGACGACAAGCCGGCGCTGCGCGCGTTTCTCCAGCGCATCGGTGAACGCCCGGCCTACCAGCGCGCTGAAGCGCACGGCGGATCGCTGCAGGCGCTGCGCGGCGATTGAGGTCGGCGGCGTCCATCCCCATGTCAGGGCCATGGACAGCCCCTTCCCGCGATTCGACAACCGTCTGCTGACCGTCCTGCCGGGCGACCCGGAAGCCGGGCCCCGCCGGCGTGAAGTCCGAGAGGCGGCCTGGTCGTCGGTGATGCCGACGCCTGTCGCCGCGCCGACCCTGCTGGCCTGGTCGCCGGAGGTCGCCGCTCTGCTCGGCATCGATGTGGCTGAAGTGTCGAGCGGCACGTTTGCCCAGGTATTCGCTGGCAACGCGTTGTATCCGGGCATGCAGCCGTGGGCCGCCAATTACGGCGGGCACCAGTTCGGTCACTGGGCGGGCCAGCTTGGCGATGGGCGGGCGATCTCGCTGGGCGAGCTGGTGGCGCCGGATGGCCGGCACTGGGAACTGCAGCTGAAGGGTGCAGGCCCGACCCCGTACTCCCGTGGCGCCGACGGTCGCGCGGTGCTGCGCTCGTCGATCCGTGAATTCCTGTGCAGTGAGGCCATGCACCACCTCGGTGTACCGACCACGCGTGCGCTGTCGCTGGTCGGTACCGGCGAGCACGTGGTGCGCGACATGTTCTATGACGGCCGTCCGCGAGCCGAGCCCGGCGCGATCGTATGCCGTGTGTCGCCCTCGTTCCTGCGTTTCGGTTCGTTCGAACTGCCGGCCTCGCGCGGTGAGACGTCACTGCTGCAGCAACTGGTGGATGCCTGCATCGCCCGTGATTTCCCCGAACTGGCGGGGCAGGGTGAGGCGCTGTACGGTGACTGGTTCGCGCAGATCGCGGTGCGCACCGCCGAGATGATCGCGCACTGGATGCGTGTCGGTTTCGTGCATGGGGTAATGAACACCGACAACCTTTCCGTGCTCGGCCTCACTCTCGACTATGGCCCCTATGGCTGGGTCGAGGACTTCGATCCAGACTGGACCCCGAACACGACTGACGCACAGGGCCGTCGCTACCGCTTCGGAACGCAGCCGCAGGTGGCGTACTGGAATCTGGGGCGGCTTGCGCAGGCGCTGTCGCCCTTGTTTGCCGACGTCGCGCCGTTGCAGGCGGGCCTTGCTGCCTATCAGGCCACCTTTGCCGCCTGCACGCGTCGCGATGCGGCGGCCAAGCTTGGCCTGGCAGCTGCCGATGATGCCGATCTGCAGCTCTACCAGCGCTGGCAGCAGCTGCTGCAGGACGGTGGCATGGACATGACCCTGTCCTGGCGCGCCTTGATGCGGATCGATCCGGCATCGCCCGATCCGGCGGCACTGGCTGAGGTCTACTACGACCGGGAGCGGCAGGAGGCCGTGCAGGTGCCGCTGCGGCAGTGGCTGCAGGACTACGCCGCGCGCTTGCGGGCGGATCCTCTTCCGGCCGCCGAGCGCCTGGCGAAGATGGGCGCGGCCAATCCGCTGTACGTGCTGCGCAACTGGTTGGCGCAGGAAGCGATCGACCGTGCGGAACAAGGGGACATGGGCGGCGTACACGCCTTGCAGGATGTGCTGCGCGATCCGTACACCCAACGCGCCGGACGTGAGCATTTCGCCAGCAGGCGCCCGGCCTGGGCCGACGACCGCGCCGGCTGCTCGATGCTGTCCTGCAGTTCCTGAGCGGTGCTACGGCGCAGCCGTGCGCTTCGCCCGGCAAGTGCCAGTGCAGCCTTCCCTACAACGATGGTCGTACCCATTCAGTGCGATATTCGCACGCGTAGTCGATTACCGCACTTGAATGGTGCAGTGCGATAAACCTAATTTCACTTCCGCAGATTCAAAGCAGTCCAAGCGATCCACCCCTGGCGGGGCGAGGGCAGCACCCGACCCGGTGCTGAAGCCAGGTGCAGGGGAAGACCGCAGGATTTCCCTTCACCTGTGCGGAGTGATCGCATGCGTCGTCGCTTGTCCGTTGTTTCTCTGTTCCTGCTCGCCCAGTTGCCGACGCTGGCGTTGGCCTACCAGGCCGAACCGCCGCGCGGGCCCCTGCAGGTGCTGCGCGTGGACCGCTACGCCGACGACACCCGTCCCGGCTCCCTGCGCTGGGCGATCACCACCGCCAACACCGCGCCGGGTCGCTATCGCATCGAGATCGACGCGGTGGGTACCGCGCCCCATGTGATCAAGCCGACCTCGCCGCTGCCGGAGATCAAGGGGCCGGTGCAGATCATCGGCACATCCTGGGGCCGCGATGGCCAGTTCGTCGCCATCGACGGTTCGGCCTACGTCACCGGCACCGGCACCGATGCCTGTCCGGGCGCCGAACCGGGCCAGTCGGGCACCAACGTGCGCACCACCACGCTGCCGGGGCTGGTCCTGCGGGATACCCAGGGCGTTGAACTGGCCGGTCTGGAGATCCGCAATTTCTGCATCGGTGTGCTGGTCAACCGCTCCAGCCACAACGAGATCCACGACAACCGCATCGTCGCCAACAAGGGCGGCGCCGGCATCATGCTCACCGGGGACGACGGCACAGGGCAGTCCACTGCCACCACCACCGTGCACAACCGCATCGTGCGCAATGAATTCCTCGACAACGGCGATGGACTTGAGCTGACCCGTGGCGCGGCCTGGAACCTGGTAGCCGACAACCTGTTCCAGTCCACCCAGGCCAACCCGGAACCGTCGCAGGGCATCGAAATCCTCTGGGGCAACGACAACAGCGTGGTACACAACCGCTTCGTCGATTACTCCGATGGCCTGCAGATCAACTGGGGCAACCGCAACTACATCGCCGCCAACACCTTCACCGGCAATTCGCTGGGCCTGAGCATCACCGGCAGCGGCAACGTGGTCGATGGCAACATCATCACCGGCAATGGCATCGGCATCGGCGTGCGCCCGCAGCCGGTCAGTGCGCCGAACCGCTTCACCGCCAACCGCATCTTCGGCAACGGCCTGCCGATCGAGCGCTGCGAGGCCGGCGGCGCCTGCGTGAAGGGCCAACCGCGCGGCGCCATCGTGTTCGGCGTGCCAGGCCTGGAACACGCCAGCTTCGTCGGTTCACGTGGTCGTGGTGTCGACAATGATCCGTCCAAGCGTGCGCGCATCTGCTCCGCTGCCGGCCAGACCGACTGCCAGCCGCTGCCGAACCTGGGCCAGGCGGCACCGCAGCTGACTGTCGTGCAGGGCAAGGGTACGCAGCGCCAGTTGATCGGTCGTTTCCAGGGCACGCCCGACAGCCGTTACCAGGTCGAAGTGTTCGGCAACCGCGCCGCCAGCGGCAGCGAGGCCGAGTGGGTGCTGGGCAGCGTGCAGGCGCGCACCGATGCGCAGGGGCAGGGCCGTTTCACCTTCCCGCTCGGCGCCGCGGCAGATGCTGCGGCTGCCGGCAGCCTGACCGCCACGGTCACCTCGGCGCAGGGCGCCACCTCCCCCCTGAGCGCGCCGCTGTCGCTGCGCTGATCATCTCCACGAGACCGCGATCATGAATCTTGCGAAACCCGTTTCCCTGGCCGTCCTGGCCACCGCGCTGCTGCCCTGCATCGCCAGCGCGCAGTCGAGCAACCGCTACGAAGGCAGGACCCTCACTGGCGACTGGGGCGGCACCCGCACCGATCTGTTCGAGCGTGGCATCGCCTTCCGCGGCGACTACGTGGGTGAAGCCATGGGTGTGGTCGATGGAGGCTACGGCGAAACCGGTGCGCGCTATGCGCAGCAGGTGCGCGTTGGCGTGGACCTGGACATGGGCACGCTGGCCGGCTGGAACGGCGGTGCCTTCCACTTCACCCTCAACGACCGTCGCGGCCGCAGCACCTCGGTGGACTTCGTCGGCAACCGCTTCCCCATCCAGGAAGCGTACGGCGGCCAGTACACGCGGCTGACCGAACTGAGCTACGACCAGACCTTCAACGCGGGGCAGTCGTACTACAAGCTGGGCTATTACGCGATGGGCAACCAGTTCGGCCTGCACAGCCTGCTGACCCACTTCGTCAATGCGGCGTTCTGCGCGCACCCGCTGGCGATGTCGGGCAACAGCGGCTGGTACAACTACCCCGTGGCACGCTGGGGCGGTGAGTTCGCCCAGCAGGTCAGCCCGGCCGTCAACGTTCGCACCGGCTGGTTCCAGGTGAATCCGAACCTGGGTGGCAACATCGAACGCAACGCGTTCCGTCCGCTCGCTTCCGGTACCACCGGTTCGCTGTTCCCGGTGGAAGTGACCTGGACCCCGGCCAAGGGCAGCCGCTATGCGGGCGTCTACAAGTTCGGCGGCTACTACGACACCTCACGCGTGGACAAGCGCGGTCTGGATGCTTCGCCGACGACCGGGCGCCACGGCGCCTACGTGCTCGCCGAGCAGCGTCTGACCCGGGAATCGGCCGATCCCAGCCGCGGCCTGACTGCGTTCGCGCAGTACATGGTGTCCGACACCGACACCGCGCAGATCAAACGCTGGTATGCGCTGGGCGGGGTTTACCAGGGCATTGGCTCGCGCGCCCAGGACAGCATCGCGCTGGGCTACGTAGGCGCCGACATCAACAACCGGCTGGTCGATGCGCGCCGGGCCACGCTGGCCGCCGGTGGCGTGCCTGGCGATTCGCCGCTGTACAACCTCAGCCAGGCCGAGGAGCTGTTCGAACTGTCCTACAGCGTCCAGGTAAACCCGTGGCTGATGATCCGCCCGGATGTGCAGTACATCGTCAACCCGGGCACGTTCAACTACAGCGGTACCGACAACGCCTGGGCCGTGGGCGTACAGGCCAAGGTGACCTTCTGATGGCCATGCGCTCCTTCCATGCTCTGGTGACCGCCATGAAGTTCCCGCTCGCTCCGGTTGTGCTGGCCGGTGCACTGTGCGCCGTCCCGGCGCTGGCCCTGGCCGCACCGCCGCCGGCGGTACTGCAGGTCGGCCAGTTGCGTATTGGCGAGGGCCATCCCCGCACCATCGTGCCGATCACTGGCGCCACCGCTGACGTGGCCCTGCAGCAGGCGGCGGCCATCGCTGCCAGCAAGGCCACCGACATCGCCGAGTGGCGCATCGACTACCTGGACATCGCCACCGATGGCAAGGCGCTGGTCGCGCTGGGCAAGCGCATCCAGGCCACGCTGGGCGGCAAGCCGGTCATCGTGACGTTCCGCACCAAGGCCGAGGGCGGCGCCAAGCCGATCAGCGATGCCGACTACGGCGCGCTCTACGCCACGCTGCTGCGCGGCGGCGTGGCCCAGCTGATCGACGTGGAGATGTTCCGTGATCCGAAGGTGGTGCAGGCGCTGGTGGCGCAGGCGCACAAGGCCGGCGTGAAGGTGGTGATGTCCAACCATGACTTCCACGCAACGCCGCCCCGCGATGAGATCGTCGCGCGCCTGCTCAGGCAGCAGGCGCTGGGGGCGGACGTGCTGAAGATCGCGGTGATGCCGCGCGACGCAGGCGACGTGCTGGCCCTGCTCGATGCCACCTGGCAGGTGCGCCAGCAGAGCGACAGGCCGCTGCTGACCATGTCGATGGGGGGCACCGGTGTGGTCTCGCGCCTGGCTGGTGAAACCTTCGGCCAGGCGCTCACCTTCGGCATGATCGGCACCCCGTCGGCGCCGGGCCAGGTCGAAGTCGATCGCCTGCAGGACGTCCTGCAGGTCATCCATGCATCCAGCCAGGCCGGTCACTGAGACCTTCCCCGCCGGACGTTCCACCGCATCACGCTGTTGCAGGAAACCGCCCCATGAGCCACACCGCCCCCGTACCCTCGCTTGTCCTGGAACGGATGAGTCCCTTCCAGTGGACCGCCATCGCCATCTGCGTGCTGTTGAACATGCTCGATGGCTTCGATGTGATGGTCATGGCCTTTACCGCGCCGCATGTGTCGGCGGACTGGGAGCTGTCGGGCAAGGTGCTGGGGATGATGCTCAGCGCCGGCCTGGTCGGCATGGCGCTGGGCTCGTTCCTGCTGGCGCCGCTGGCCGATCGCTGGGGCCGGCGGCCGATGATCGTGTGCTGCCTGCTGATCCTGACCAGCGGCATGGCGCTGTCGGCTCTGGCTGCCAACGCCTGGCAGCTGGGCGCGCTGCGCGTGTACACCGGCATCGGCATCGGCGGCATGCTGGCCGGCGTGGGCGTGATCACCGCCGAGTACGCCAATGCCAAGTGGCGCAGTACGGCGGTCGCGCTGCAGGCCACCGGCTATCCGATAGGCGCCACCGCCGGCGGTCTGCTGGCGGCGTGGATGCTGGAACACTGGTCCTGGCACAGCGTGTTCCTGATCGGCGCCGTGGCGTCGCTGGTGTGCATTCCGCTGGTGCTCAGGTGCCTGCCCGAATCGCTGGATTTCCTGGTTGCGCGTCGCCCGGCCGATGCGCTGCCGCGCCTGAACGCACTGCTCTCGCGCATGCGCATGCCGCAGCTGCAGGCGCTGCCGCCGGCGCCGCTGCGTGATGGCCAGCGGCAGGGCTATGCGGCGCTGTTCGTGGGTGACCTGCGGCGCGTCGCGCTGCTGATCGCGTTGGCCTTCTTCCTGCACATGTTCGCCTTCTACTTCGTGCTGAGCTGGACGCCGAAGCTGCTGGTCTCTGCCGGTGTCTCCGCCCAGCAGGGCATCACCGGAGGCGTGCTGTTGAATCTGGGCGGCATCGTCGGCGGCAGCCTGTTCGGCTGGCTGGCCTCGCGCTGGTCGCTGTCGAAGCTGACCGCCGGTGCGCTGCTGCTGGCGATGGTGTCGATGCTGGGCTTTGCCGCCTTCAACACGCAGCTGGGCATGGCCTTCCCGTTGGCGTTCGTGATCGGTGCAGCACTGTTCGCCGCGATGGCGGGCCTGTATGCCGCGGCGCCGGTGGTGTTCGCCGCGCAAGTGCGGACCACCGGTCTGGGCTGGGCCATCGGCATCGGCCGCGTTGGTGCGATCCTCTCGCCGCTCACGGTGGGTGTGCTGGTGGATGGCCACTGGCGGCCCTCCGCGTTGTATGTGCTGTGCGCGCTGCCGCTGCTGCTGGCGGCTTGGGCGTGCCTGGGTCTGCGCGTGGGCGTGGGCCGGAACCAGCGTTGAACCGCGAGGGAGTCGTTGACTCAATGTGCGATTATCGAATCATGAGTGCGAATATCGCATTGACCGGACGGAGTGCCATGGCGACCATGTGGAGGCCGTGTTTTCCCTTCGCAGTGGCTCTGAAGCGAGGCGGTGATGACCGCTGGCGCGCAGGGCAAGGAGCAATGCAGTGATCGACAAGACCGTGGCCAGCGTGGAAGCAGCGGTGGCCGATATCCATGATGGCGCCACCGTGATGATCGGCGGCTTTGGCACGGCGGGCATGCCCGACGAGCTGATCGACGCGCTCATCGCACAGGGTGCGCGCGAGCTGTGCATCATCAACAACAACGCCGGCAACGGCGATACCGGCCTGGCCGCGCTGATCAGGCACAAGCGCGTGCGTCGCATCGTCTGCTCGTTTCCGCGCCAGGCCGATTCGCAGCATTTCGACGCCGCCTACCGCGCCGGTGAGATCGAACTGGAGCTGGTGCCGCAGGGCAATCTGGCCGCGCGCATCCACGCGGCGGGTTCCGGCCTGGGGGCGATCTTCACCCCGACCGGCTACGGCACCGAGCTGGCGCAGGGCAAGGAGACGCGTGAGATCGACGGGCGTCACTTCGTGCTTGAGTACCCGCTGCACGCCGATTTCGCGCTGATCAAGGCCGACCGCGGCGACCGTTGGGGCAACCTGGTGTACCGCAAGACCGCACGCAACTTCGGCCCGCTGATGGCGATGGCCGCGCGCTGCGCCATCGTGCAGGTGCGTGAGGTGGTGCCGCTGGGTGAACTGGACCCGGAGGCCGTGGTGACCCCGGGCATCTTCGTGCAGCGCGTGGTTCCGGTGGCCGCAGCGGGGGTGCAGGCATGAACAAGCTCAGCCGCGAACAGATGGCCGCGCGCGTGGCGCGTGACATTCCCGAAGGTGCCTACGTCAACCTGGGCATTGGCCTGCCGACCACGGTGGCCAATTTCCTGCCGGCCGACAAGGAGATCTTCCTGCAGTCGGAGAATGGCCTGCTGGGCATGGGACCGGCGCCGGCGCCTGGCCGGGAGGATCCGGATCTGATCAATGCCGGCAAGCAGCCGGTCACCCTGCTGACCGGGGGCTGCTATTTCCACCATGCCGATTCGTTCGCGATGATGCGTGGCGGCCACCTCGATATCTGCGTGCTGGGTGCCTTCCAGGTCTCGGTGCAGGGCGACCTCGCCAACTGGAGCACCGGGGCCCCCGATGCGATTCCGGCCGTGGGCGGCGCGATGGACCTGGCCATCGGTGCCAAGCAGGTGTTCGTGATGATGGACCTGTTCACCAAGAAGGGCGAGAGCAAGCTGGTGACCGAGTGCAGCTACCCGTTGACCGGGCTGCGCTGCGTGTCGCGCGTGTACACCGATGTGGCGGTGTTCGATCTGGGTGCTGATGGCGCGACCGTGCTGGAGATGGTGGAAGGCATGGATATCGGACAACTGCGTGAACTGACCGGCCTGCCGCTGGCACTGGCCGAGGGAGCCTGAGATGAGCCTGCATGAGACCTACATCGTCGATGGCATCCGTACCCCGATCGGTCGCTATGGTGGTGCGCTGTCCGGCGTGCGCGCCGACGATCTCGGCGCGATTCCGCTGAAGGCACTGCTGGCGCGCCACCCGCAGCTGGATCCGGCGCTGGTCGAGGACGTCTACCTCGGCTGTGCCAACCAGGCCGGCGAAGACAACCGGAACGTTGCGCGCATGAGCCTGCTGCTGGCCGGCCTGCCGGTGACGGTGCCGGGCAGCACGATCAACCGCCTGTGCGGGTCGGGCCTGGATGCGATCGGCACGGTGGCCCGTGGGATCGCCACGGGCGAGCTGGGTCTGGCCATTGCCGGTGGTGTCGAGTCGATGTCACGCGCGCCATTCGTGATGGGCAAGGCGACCTCGCCGTTCGCCCGCGACCAGCAGATTGAAGACACCACCATGGGTTGGCGCTTCATCAACTCCCGCCTGCGCGAGCTGCATGGCGTGGAGACCATGGGCCAGACCGCCGAGAACGTGGCCGAGCGCTACGCCATCAGCCGCGAGGACCAGGATGCGTTCGCGCTGCGCAGCCAGCAACGCACCGCCGCCGCGCAGGTGCGTGGATTCTTCGATGGCGAAATCGAGGCGGTGGAGGTGCCGGGCCGCAGGCGCGGCGAGACCGTGACTGTCGACCGCGATGAACACCCGCGCGGCGATACCACCGCAGACGCCCTGGCCGGACTGAAGCCGCTGTTCCGGCAGCCCGGAACGGTGACCGCAGGCAATGCCTCGGGCATCAATGATGGTGCCGCGGCATTGCTGCTGGCGTCCGGTGCGCAGATCGAGGCGCTGCACCTGGCCCCGCGCGCACGCATTCTCGGCTTTGCCAGCGCCGGCGTGGAGCCGGCAATCATGGGCATGGGCCCAGTGCCGGCCAGCCAGAAGCTGATGACGCGCCTGGGCCTGACCATTGCCGATTTCGATGCCATCGAACTGAATGAAGCGTTCGCCTCGCAGAGCCTGGCCTGCATGCGCCAGCTGGGCCTGGCCGATGATGCCGCGCACGTGAATCCCAACGGCGGCGCCATCGCCCTGGGGCACCCGCTGGGCATGAGCGGTGCGCGCCTGGTCCTGACCCTGCTGCGCCAGCTGGAAGCCACCGGGGGCCGGCGTGGCCTGGCCACGATGTGCATCGGCGTGGGGCAGGGTGTAGCCCTGGCCATTGAGCGCGTGTGAGCCCCAACGAACCCATGATCTGCACGACAGCCGCGGCCTGCGGGCCGCTCGCCAACAGGAGTACGCCATGAGCGATCCCACTCAACTGCGCGGCTACCGCACGCCGTATCCCGGCAGCCAGCCGCCGCGCATCCACCTGCCGTATGCCTCCACCGCGCTGCGTGGCCCGGGTACCGATCCGATCGCCATCCCGGTGACGCTCTCGGAAGTGACCGGCCCGAGCATCAACCGCATCACCCTAGGTGAGCACGCCGCGGACCTGACCGCAGGTTTCCCCGGCCAGCCGCAGGGCGAGCGCATCATCGTCAGCGGCCGCGTGCTGGACGAGAATGGCCGCCCGGTGCGCAACACCGTGGTCGAGGTATGGCAGTGCAACGCTGCTGGCCGTTACCTGCACAAGGGTGACCAGCACGATGCACCGCTGGATCCCAACTTCAAGGGCACCGGCCAGGTGCTGACCGACAGCGAAGGCCGTTACCGCTTCACCACCATCAAGCCCGGCGCCTACCCGTGGCGTAACCACTACAACGCCTGGCGCCCGGCGCACATCCATTTCTCCCTGCATGGCGATGGCATCGGCCAGCGGCTGGTCACGCAGATGTACTTCCCCAACGACCCACTGCTGGCGTTCGATCCCATCTACAACTGCGTGGACGATGCCAACGCGCGCGAGCGCATGGTGTCCTCGTTCGATTGGGAAACCACTACCAACGAATTCGCGCTGGGTTACCGCTTCGACATCGTGCTGCGCGGTCGCAAGATGACCGTCTGGGAGTAAGACCATGAGTTTCCAATCCACTCCGTGGCAGACCGTCGGCCCGTACTACCGCCTGGGCCTGGAACCGCTGTACCGCACCGACATCGCCCCGGCCACCGCGCAGGGCGAACGCGTGCACGTGCAGGGCCAGGTGTTCGATGGCAATGGCGTGCCGGTGTCCGATGCCGTGCTGGAAATCTGGCAGGCCGACGCACAGGGCATCTATGCCCATGGCGAAGACCCGCGCCGCGACGACCACGACCCGGCCTTCGATGGCTGGGGCCGCGTGCCGACCGATGAGCAGGGGCGGTTTGCCTTCAGCACCGTCAAGCCGGGCCGCGTGCCGGGCCTGCGCGGCGAGCCGCAGGCACCGCACCTGATCGTGCTGGTGTTCATGCGTGGCCTGCTGCAGGCTGTGCGGGGCCGCATCTACTTCAGCGACGAGACCAGCAATGGCGAGGACGGCATCCTCGCGCTGGTACCGCCCGAGCGCCGTCACACGCTGGTTGCGCAGGCGCAGGGCAAGGGTCTGTACCGGTGGGACGTGCGCATGCAGGGCCCGGATGAGACGGTCTTCTTCGCCTACTGATCGCGGCGCGCGCGACGCGCCTTCCGGCCACTCCACGCCCGCACGCAGCGGGCGCGGGTAAGCTGTGGCCACCCAGGATGGACTGCACCGATGAGCCTCTCCCCAACGCTGCTGGGCGGTCTGTTCGGCGATTCTGCCGTCGACGCCGTGTTCAGTGATCAAGCGCGCCTGCAGGCGATGCTGGACGTCGAGCGCGCGCTGGCACGCGCGCAGGTGCGGTGCGGGGTGATTCCCGCCACTGCACTGGCCCCGATCGAAGCGGCCTGCCGCGCCGATCTGTATGCGCTGCCGGCGCTGTCGGCCGCCACCGCGCTGGCTGGCAACCCGGCCATTCCATTGGTCAAGGCGCTGACTGCGCAGGTCAAGGCGAATGATGCCGAAGCCGCGCGCTGGGTGCACTGGGGTGCCACCAGCCAGGACATCATCGACACCGGCGCCGTATTGCAGCTGCGCACGGCGGTCGGTCACGTGCAGGCGCGACTGCAGGTGCTGTGCACGGCGTTGGCGCGGCTGGCCGAGGCCGAGCGCGGCACCGGTCTGCCGGGACGCACGCTGCTGCAGCAGGCCGTGCCGGTAACCTTCGGGTTGAAGGCCGCCGGTTGGCTTGATGCCCTGCAGCGCAGCCAGCGGCGCCTGGATGCACTGGCCGAAGACACCCTGGTGCTGCAGTTCGGTGGCGCCGCGGGCACGCTGGCCTCGCTGCAGACGCGCGGGTTGGACGTGGCCGAAGCCCTGGCTGCCGAGTTGCAGCTGCCGCTGCCGGCGCTGCCCTGGCATACCGCACGTGATCGTATCGCCGAACTGGGCAGCGTGTTCGCGCTGCTGACCGGCAGCCTCGGCAAGATCGCCAGCGATATCGTGCTGCTGATGCAGTCCGAGGTGGCGGAGGCCTTCGAGCCGGCCGGGGAGGGCAAGGGGGGCTCCTCGGCGATGCCGCACAAGCGCAATCCGGTGGGCTGCGTGGCGGCCATCGCCGCCGCCACGCGCGTGCCGGGCCTGCTGTCCACGTTGTTCAGCGCCATGCCGCAGCCGCACGAGCGCGCGGCCGGGCAGTGGCATGCCGAGTGGGAGACCGTGCCGGAGATCGTCCGCCTGTGTGCGGGCAGCCTGGCCCAGGTGGACATGGTGGTGCAGGGCCTGCAACTGGACCGCGCACGCATGCGCCAGCATCTGGACAGCCATGGCGGCCTGCTCTACGCCGAGGCCGTGGCGGTCACCCTGGGCGAGCGTATCGGCAAGTCGGCCGCGCACGCCCTGGTGGAGCAGGCCGCGAAGCAGGCGCTGGCGCAATCGCAGCATCTTCGCGACGTGCTGGCGCAGACGCCGGAGGTCACCGCGCAGCTTTCCGCTGCACAACTGGATGCCCTGTTCGCTGCCGACAGCTGGCGCGGCATGGCCGATACCTGGATCGACCGCGTGCTCGCGCGCGGCTGATCCCACGTTCACCGCTGGAGCACGCATGCCCTTCCTCGACCTTCCGCAGCACCGCCTGCATTACCAGACCGAGGGCCGTGCCGACGCGCCATGGCTGACGTTCTGCAATTCGCTCGGTACCGACCTGGGCATGTGGCAGCCGCAGGTGGATGCGCTGGCCTCGCAGTATCGAATCCTGCGTTATGACCGTCGGGGCCACGGCCAGTCCAGCGCTCCGCCCGGCTTGTACACCGTGGCCGAACTGGGCGCCGACGTGCTGGCCCTGTGGGATCACGTGGGCGTCGAGCGCAGCCATTTCTGCGGTCTTTCGATCGGTGGTCTGACCGGGCAGTGGCTGGGCGTGCATGCGGGCAACCGGCTGCGCACGCTCACCGTGGCCGCCACCGCGGCGAAGATCGGCACGCTGGAGAGCTGGCAGGCGCGTATGGCCCAGGTCCAGCACGATGGCTTGTTGCCCCTCGTGGATGGCACCCGCGAACGCTGGTTCACCGCTGCCTTCGCACAGACCCATGCCAGCCAGGTGGAGGAGATCCTGCAGGTATTCCTGGCGACCCGCGTCGACGGTTACGTCGGCTGCTGCAACGCGGTGGCAACGGCCGACTTCCGCGATGTGCTGGGCCGCATCGGCGTGCCGCTGCTGGCCATTGCCGGTGATGATGATCCGGTGTGCGTGCCGACCGATCTGCAGGCAATCGCCGAGGGCGTGGCCCATGGCCACTACGCCGCTGTCCCAGGCCGCCACATCTGCAATCTGGAGTCGCCGCAGGCATTCACTTCCGCACTGGCTGCGCATCTTTCCGCGCAGCACTGACCCCCGCATAACAGGTAGACCACGATGGACGAACAGGAACGCTACGAAGCCGGCCTTGCGGTGCGCCGCCAGGTGCTGGGCGAGGCACACGTTGAACGCTCGCTGCAGGCGCGCACCGATTTCACCACCGAATTCCAGGACTTCATCACCCGCACAGCGTGGGGCACGGTGTGGACGCGTGAGGGGCTGCCGCGGCATACGCGCTCGCTGCTGACCATCGTGATGATGGTGGCGCTGGGCCACGACGAGGAGTTCAAGCTGCACATCCGTGCCGCCCGCAACAACGGCGTCACGCCGGAGCAGATCAAGGAAGTGCTGCTGCAGGCTGCGATCTACTGTGGCGTGCCTGCGGCCAACCACGCCTTCGCGCTGGCTAAGCCGATTCTGGAAGAGCAGGCCGCCGACGGCTGATGCCGGTTCCGCCGGGCGTGGCCCGGCGCGCGCAGCGGCCGACGATGACGCCGGGCCATGCCCGGCGGCGTGCCTCAATTCAACAACGTGCCCAATCGCTGCGCCGCTTCACGCAGGCGCGGCAGCAGCTGGGTCTGCATCACGCCCAGACCGATACGGCCCGCCTGGGTGCCGATGTTCAACGCACCAATCACGTCACCGCTGCGCGAACGCACAGGCACTGCGATCGAGCGCAGGCCGATCTCCAGTTCCTGGTCGACCAGGGACACACCTTCGCGGCGCACCTTCTCCAGCGTGTCCAGGAAATCATCCATACGGGTGATGGTGCGCTCGGTGCGCGGCCGCAGCGGATTGCGTTCCAGATAGCCTTCCAGCGTGTCGCGCGGCAACGCCGCGAGCAACACGCGGCCCATCGATGTGCAGTAGGCAGGCAGACGGCTGCCCGCGCGCAGTCCAATCGACATGATGCGTACGGTTTCCGCACGTGCCACGTACAGGATGTCGTCGCCGTCCAGCACGCCCAGCGAGCAGGATTCATGCACGTCGTCGCGCAGGGCATCGAGCACCGGCTGCGCTGCGGCGGTCATCGACGACGACGCCACATAGGCACCGCCCATGCCCAGCACGCGCGGCAGCAGCACGTAGCCACGGCCCTGTTCGCCGACATAGCCCAGCTTTTCCAGCGTATACAGCACGCGCCGCACCGCGGCACGCGAGATGCCGGTATCGGTGCTGATCTGTGACATGGTCACTTCGCGCGGGTGCTGCGAGAACACGCTCAGCACGGCCAGGCCGCGACCGAGCGATGTCATGAAGTCCGGATCGCCCTGGTTGTCCTGGATCTGCTGCATCAGCTCATGGGCCAGGCCACGGTCCTGCGGCGGAGCAGGAGCGCGCTTGGGGCGACGGCTGGGAGGAACGGCGGCAGGCATGGCAGCAGCTTTCATCGGGTTCGACCTTGCATGGTAAGCGCTCGCACCAGCAACCGGTACCCGGGTAGCGCCGCCTGGCAGGCGACGCTACGGGGCAGGGTTCACCTGCGCTCGGGCAGCGCGTAGGCAATCACGTAATCGCCGCGGTCCGGCGACTGGCGGGCGCCACCGGCGGAGATCACCACGTACTGACGGCCGGTCTTTGGCGAGACATAGGTCATCGGCGTGCCCTGGCTACCCACCGGCATGCGTGCTTTCCACAGCTCATCGCCGGTACGGCTGTCGTAGGCACGCAGGTAGTAATCCTGCGTGCCCGCGAAGAACAGCAGGCCTGACTGGGTGGCCAGCGAACCGCCCAGGGTCGGCATGCCGATCGGGATCGACAGGCCCATCTTGATGCCCATCGGACCGGTGTCCTTCACCGTGCCCACCGGTACCTGCCAGACCAGTTTGCGGGTCGCCAGGTTGATCGCCGACATCGTGCCGAACGGGGGCTTCTGGCAGGGAATGCCAAGCTTGGACAGGAAGCGGTCGCGCAGCGAACCATAGGGCGTGCCGGTCTGCGAGGCCGCGCCCATTTCCACGCCGCCGTCGCCGCTGCTCATCTGCGCGCGCGGAATCAGCTTGGTCCACAGGCCCAGGCGCATGTCATTGACGAACAGATAGCCCGTGGTCGGGTCGACCGAGGCGCTGCCCCAGTTCATGCCGCCCAGCGAACCCGGCCATTGCAGCGCCAGGTCTTCGCCCGGCGGCGTGTACATGCCGTCGTAGCGGAACTGCTTGAACTGGATGCGGCACAGCATCTGGTCGATCGGGGTGGCTCCCCACATGTCCGACTCGGTCAGCGTTTCCGCGCCGATCTGCGGCAGGCCCACCGACAGCGGCTGGGTGGCGGCGTAGCGCTCGCCCTCGGCGTTGCCCTGCGGCGCCGGAATGTCGCGCACTTCGCTGATCGGCACGCCGGTCTGCCGGTTGAGCATGAAGATCTGCCCGGCCTTGGTGACCTGCAGCAGCGCCGGCAATGTGCCGCCCTTGCCGTCGGGTACATCGATCAGGGTCGGCTGTGCGGGCAGATCGTAGTCCCACAGATCGTGGTGTACGGTCTGGTACACCCAGCGTTCCTTGCCGGTGGCGACGTCGAGCGCGACCACGGCAGAGCTGTACTTGTCGTCCTGCGGCGTGCGTTCGCCGGCCCACTGATCCGGCGTGGTGTTGCCGGTGGGCAGGTAGACCAGGCCCAGTTGCGGGTCGTAGGCCATCGACGTCCACACATTCGGCGTCGCACGGGTGTAGTGGATCGACGGATCCAGCGGCACGTCCGGGGTCTCCTTTGAAAGATCCCAGATCCAGACCAGCGCACCGGTGCGCACGTTGTACGCACGCACCACGCCGGACGGTTCACCCACTTCGATGTTGTCGGCCACCCGGCCGCCGACCACGATCAGCTCGCCCGCCACCAGCGGCGCGGCGGTGAGGGTGTAGAAGCCGGGCTTGATCTCGCCCATGCCGACCTTCAGGTCGACCACCCCGTTGCTGCCAAAGTCCGGGCACAGGGCACCGGTGTTCGCATCCAGCGCGAACAGGCGGGCGTCGATGGAGGTCATCAGGATGCGCTTCCCGCACAGCGCCGGGCCGGTGCTCGCCACGTCAGTGGCCGGCACTGGTGCCGGTGCCGGTGCAGCCGTCGTCGCGGCGGCCGGTGCGGTGGTCGCATCGAAATAGCCCAGGCCCCGGCAACGCTGCCAGTTCGGTGCAGTGGCCTTGGGATCGAAGGCCCAGCGCTGCTTGCCCGAATCGGCATCAACGGCGATCACCTGGTTGTGCGGGGTGCACAGGTACAGGGTGTCGCCGATCTGCAGCGGGGTGTTCTGGTCTTCGGCGCCGAAGCCGTTGCTTTCCGGTACATCGCCGGTACGCGCGGTCCAGGCCACCTGCAGCTCTTTCACATTGGCCGGGGTGATCTGGTCCAGTGCGGCAAAGCGGGTACCGGCGGTGGTATTGCCCCAGTGCATCCAGTCGCGCTGCTCAGCGCCCTTGGCCACGGGCACTACGGGGGGTGTGGTGCCCTGCGCCGCCTGCACGGGACGCGGCTGGAACGCTGCGAATGCAGTACCCAGCAGACCCACCAGCAGCACTGCAGCCACGCCATAGGCGCCGCGACCGGCCACCTGGCCGCGGCTGCGGCGCAGCACCGGCCAGGCCAAGGCGACCAGCAGGGCGAGCACGGCGGGCATCACCAGGCGCGAAACCAGCGGCCAGAAATTCCAGCCGGCATCCACCAGCGCCCACAGCAGCGTAGCCACGAACGCCAGGCCGTACAGCAGCGCACCATTCGGCCGGCGCATCACCAGCAGCACGCCGGCCACGGCAGACGCCACACCCATCAGCAGGAAGTACCAGCTGCCCCCCAGCTGCACCAGGCGTACGCCGCCGACCAGCAGAGCCAGGCCGAACAGCGTCACCAGGATGCCGAGCAGGATCACCAGCACACGGCACACGGCCGGAACCTTCGTCGTCTCGTCCACGTTGCATGAACCTCATTGCAGGAACCCGCGCGGAGGCGGGGAAGCCCCGCGCGCGCCAGGCGTGGCGGGGGCCGACGGCATCCAGGGCGGCTGCGGGCCGTGACGGCGTGCAGGCGTCGATCTGCTTATGACGCAAGGCGGGTGAATGACCGATCACGGCGATTATCGCACGAGTGTGCGATTTTGGCGTGATGCTGTGTCGCCATTGATGGAACGCAGCGGCGCGAAGATGCCGGGAACGGGCAGCGTACGGACGAACCGGTTACCCTATGCCGCCATACAAGCTGGTAGCTGCAATGACCGACGCCACCGTGGCCGTCCCCGCGTGGGCCTCGCGCCTGCGCGACATCGCCGATTTCCCCAAGCCCGGCATCCTGTTCAAGGACATCATGCCGCTGCTCGCGTACGGCGAGGACTTCCGTGATGCCATCCGCGCGATGGCCGACCGCTGGCGCGACCAGAAGCTGGACGCGGTGGTGGGTATCGAATCGCGTGGTTTCATCCTGGGCGCCGCGATGGCACTGGAACTGGGCGTCGGCTTCGTGCCGGTGCGCAAGCCGGGCAAGCTGCCCGGCCAGGTGCTGCGCGAGGAATACACACTGGAGTACCGCAGCGACTGCATCGAAGTGCATGCCGATGCGCTGGCGGCCGGCGCGCGCGTGGCGATCATCGATGACGTGCTGGCGACCGGCGGCACGCTGGTGGCCGCATTGTCGCTGGTGCGCCGGCTGGGCGTGGACGTGGTCGGTGCTGGCGTCCTGGTCGAGCTGGATGGCCTGGGTGGCCGCGCCCGCTGGCAGGCGGACCTGCCGCTGCACACCGAGCTGGTGTTCTGAGACTGCCGCCGGGCATGGCCCGGCGCTACCGGCTCTGGAACTGTCGCCGGGCATGGCCCGGCGCTACCTGTCGCTGGGCCTTACATCATCCGTACGCGGAAGCGGCGGCCCTTGATCTTGCCGGCCTCCAGTTTCGCCACGGCCTTGCTGGCCTGCTCGCGCGCGATCGCCACGTAGGAGCGGGTCGGGAAGATCGCGATCTTGCCGATGAACTTGCCCGACAGGCCGGCGTCGCCGGTCAAGGCGCCGAGGATGTCGCCCGGGCGCAGCTTGTCTGTCTTGCCACCGTCGATGCGCAGGGTGCGCATCGCTGCCTGCGGCAACTCGGCGGGACGTGACGTCGCCAGCGGCGTTTTCTGCCAGTCCAGCGCGTGCCCCATCTGTGCTTCGATCGCTTCGGCGCGGGTCTTTTCGCGGCCCGCCACCAGGCTGATGGCCAGGCCGCTGGCGCCGGCACGGCCGGTACGTCCAACGCGGTGCTGGTAGCTTTCGACATCGGTCGGCAGCTCGTAGTTGATCACCGCCGCCAGCTCTTCCACGTCCAGACCGCGCGCGGCGACGTCGCTGGCGACCAGCACGTTGCAGCTGCGGTTGGCCAGGAGCAGCAGCACTTCCTCACGGTCACGCTGCTCCATGTCACCGTGCAGGGCCAGCGCCGAGAAGCCGAACTGCTGCAGCGAATGGGCGACCTCATCCACGTCCTTGCGGGTATTGCAGAACACCACCGCCGATTCGGGCGTGTACTTGAGCAGCAGGCCGGCCAGCGCCTTCTGCCGATGGGCCGGCTCGACCTCGCAGAACAGGTGGCGGATGGCCGGCGCCTGGTCAGCGCCTTCCACCGTGACTTCAACGGCATCGCGCAGCAGATCACGTGCAATGGCACGGATGCTGTCGGGGAAGGTGGCCGAGAACAGCAGGCTCTGCCGGTCCTTGTGGGTGCGTCCGGCGATTTCGCGGATGGGCTCTTCAAAGCCCATGTCGAGCATGCGATCGGCTTCGTCCAGCACCAGCGTGCGCACCGCGCCAAGATTCAGCGCGCGCTTGCGTGCCAGCTCCTGCACGCGGCCAGGGGTGCCGACCACCACGTGCGGGTCGTGGCCTTCCAGCGAGGCGAGCTGCGGTCCCAGCGGTACGCCGCCGACCAGCAGCAGCAGCTTCAGGTTGGGGATGCCGGTGGCCAGCTTGCGGATCTGCTTGCCGACCTGGTCGGCCAGTTCGCGGGTCGGGCACAGCACCAGCGCCTGCACGCGGATCAGGCTCGGATCGATCGCCTGCAGCAGCCCCAGGCCAAACGCAGCGGTCTTGCCGCTGCCGGTCGGAGCCTGCGCGATCACGTCGCGGCCATCGAGGATGGCGGGCAGGCTCTGGGCCTGCACAGGGGTCAGGGTGGTGTAGCCGAGGGCATCCAGGCCGGGCTGCAGGGCCGGGCTCAGCGGCAGGGTCGAGAAGTCAGTCATGGCGCATTGTACCTGCGCGCGCGGCCGTCCCCGTCTCCCGGGGCAGCGGCCGTATCGGCAGACCTGCGCTCAGTGCAGCATCGCCAGCACGCCCTGGTGGATCGCCAGGCCACCGAACAGCAGCCAGGCGAACAGGAGCAGCGCCAGCAGCAGCGGCTTCAGGCCCGCCTGGCGCAGCGCGGAGACATGGGTGGTCACGCCCAGCGCCGCCATCGCCATCGCCAGCAGCACCGTGTCCAGCTGCACCAGCGCTGCGTGAAGTCCGGCGGGCAGCAGCTGCAGCGAGTTCATGCCGGCCACGGCGACGAAACCGAACGCGAACCACGGCACAACGATGCGGGCCTTGCTGCCCTCGGGCGTTGCCCTGCTGCCGCGTGCCAGCCAGAGCGACAGCACGACCAGGAACGGCGCGAGCAGCATCACCCGAACCATCTTGGTGATGACGGCGGTATCGGCAGCCGCCTCACCCACGGCACGGCCGGCAGCTACCACCTGCGCCACTTCGTGCACGGTCGCCCCGGTGAACAGGCCGTACTGCCGCGCGTCCATCGCCAGCCAGCCGTGCGACTGCAGCAACGCATACAGCGCCGGATACAGGAACATGGCAAGCGTACCGAACACCACCACGGTCGATACCGCCACCGTTACCTGTGCTGCGCGACCACGCACCACCGGCTCGGCCGCCATCACTGCCGCCGCGCCGCAGATGGCACTGCCGGCGCCGATCAGCATCGCCGCCTCACGCTCCATCCTGAACACGCGCGTGCCCAGCCAACAGGCCAGGCCAAATGTGCTGGCGACCACCAGCACGTCCATCAGCACGCCGGCGACGCCGACATGGCCGATGTCCTGGAACGTCAGGCGCAGGCCATACAGCACAATGCCGGCACGCAGCAGCCAGTGCTTGGCGAAGCCGATGCCTGCCGCGCTGCGCGGCGCCAGCCGCGGGTAGAGGGTATTGCCGACCGCGATACCGGCGACGATCGCCACGGTCAGCGCGCTCAGGCCATGCGCCTGCAGCCATGGCAGGTCCGCCAGATGAAGCGATGCCGCAGCGAGCAGGCCCGCCAGCAGCAGCCCGGGCAGGCGCGGCTGCCAGCGCTGCCGCAGAACGGGCAGGGACCAGGTGGAGGGGGCGGAGGTGCTCATCGCGGGACCGGTGTGGGGAACGATGAAAAGCGTGCGCCTGCGCCAATGACCTGTAAAACGAATAATATAAGTAGAATCTACCTGCTTTATAGGTAAAGGCCATGCGCCTGACTCTGCGCCAGCTACAGGTCTTCGTCGCCATTGCCGACCACGGAAGTACCTCCGCGGCCGGCCAGGCCATCGCGCTCTCGCAGTCGGCCAGCAGTGCAGCCCTGCAGGAGCTGGAGGCGCATTTCGGCACGCCCCTGTTCGACCGTGTCGGTCGCCGCCTGGTGCTGAACGGCCATGGCCGCGCGCTGCTGGAACCGGCCCGCGCGCTGCTGGTCAATGCCGTTGATCTCGAGCGCCAGCTCGCTGCCGGCGGGGACCCCGCGCAGGGGGCACCGTTGCGGCTGGTGCTGGCGGCCAGCACCACCATCGGCAACTACCTGCTGCCGGCGCGCATCGCCGACCTGTTGCGGCAGGCGCCACAGGCGGAAGTCGATCTGCGCATCGACAACAGCGCCGGCGTGGTCGCCGCCGTCCAGCGGCTGGATGTGGATGCCGGCCTGATCGAGGGGCCATGCCACGAGCGGGGTTTGCAGGTGACCGCGTGGCAGCAGGATCCGCTGGTGATCGTTGCCGCCGCCGACGCGGCGGCGCGCTGGTCGCTGGAGGATCTGCACGCGGCGCGCTGGCTGCTGCGCGAACCCGGGTCCGGCACCCGCGAGGCCGTGGAACAGGCGCTTCTGCCGCATCTGCGCGGTTTCGCGCAGACCCTGCAGCTGGGCAATACCGAGGCGATCAAGCAAGCCGCGATTGCCGGCCTCGGCGTGGCCTGCCTGTCACGTCACGCATTGGAGGAGCCGCTGGCACTGGGTCGCCTGCGTGTGCTGGATACCCCGCTACCCGCGCTGCAGCGCACGCTGTGGCTGGTGCGCCACCCAGGCAAGCAATGGTTGCCGGGTCTGCAGGCGTTGCTGGGGGAGGTGGGCTGATCGATCTCCGGGAGCAGCCCGGCCGGCGCCCCCAACCCGTACAATATCCGGATGCCTCTGATTACTCTGCAGAACGTCGACTTCAGCGTCGGCGGCCCGTTGTTGCTGGAAAAAGCCGAACTGTCGATCGAGCCGGGTGAACGCATCGCCCTGATCGGCCGCAACGGCGCCGGCAAATCCACCCTGCTCAAGCTCCTGTCCGGCGACCACAAGCCCGATGATGGCGAAGTACGCGTCCAGCAGGGCGTCCGTGTGACCCGCCTGGAACAGGAAGTGCCGCACGGCGCGGCCGGCTCGGTGTTCGACGTGGTGGCCGATGGCCTGGGTGAGCTGGGCCAGTGGCTGGCCGAGTTCCACCACCTCAGCCATGCCGACGAGTTCGACGGCGATGCACTCGGCCGGGTGCAGGCCAAGATCGACGCGGCCAATGGCTGGGGTCTGGACCAGCGCGTGGCCGAGACACTGACCAAGCTCGACCTGGATGGCGATGCGGAGTTCGCGCGCCTGTCCGGTGGCATGAAGCGCCGCGTCCTGTTGGGCCGCGCGCTGGTCTCCAGCCCGGACCTGCTGCTGCTGGACGAGCCGACCAACCACCTGGACATCGAAGCCATCGACTGGCTGGAAGCATTCCTGAAGGGCTGGAGCGGCAGCGTGGTGTTCGTCACCCATGACCGCCGCTTCCTGCGTGCGCTGGCCACCCGCATCGTAGAGATCGATCGCGGCCAGGTCACCAGCTGGCCCGGCGACTGGGCCAACTACGAACGCCGCCGCGAAGAGCGCCTCAACGCGCAGGCGCAGGAGAACGCGCGCTTCGACAAGCTGCTGGCACAGGAAGAAGTGTGGATCCGGCAGGGCATCAAGGCGCGCCGCACCCGCGATGAAGGTCGCGTGCGCCGGCTGAAAGCGATGCGCACCGAACGGTCGCAGCGACGCGAGCTGAGCGGCAATGTCCGGATGGAAGCGGCACAGGGCGTGAGCTCCGGCAAGAAGGTCATCGACGTCAAGGACATTTCGTTCGCGTTCGGCGACCGCACCATGGTCCGCGACTTCACCACCACCATCCTGCGCGGCGACCGGATCGGCCTGATCGGCCCCAACGGCAGCGGCAAGACCACCCTGTTGAAGCTGCTGCTGGGTGAACTGCAGCCGCAGAAGGGCGAGGTCAACGCCGGCACCAACCTGCAGGTGGCCTATTTCGACCAGTATCGTGCCGTGTTGCGCGAGGACTGGAGCGCCATCGAGAACGTGGCCGAAGGCCGTGATTTCCTCGAGTTCAACGGCAAGCGGAAGCACGTGCATGCCTATCTGCAGGACTTCATGTTCACGCCCGAGCGCGCGCGCGCGCCGATCACCCGGCTGTCCGGTGGGGAGCGCAACCGCCTGCTGCTGGCCAAGCTGTTCGCGCAGCCGTCCAACCTGCTGGTGATGGACGAACCCACCAACGACCTGGACGTGGAAACGCTTGAGCTGCTGGAAGAGCTGCTCGGCGAGTACACCGGCACGCTGCTGCTGGTCAGCCACGATCGTGATTTCATCGACAACGTGGTGACGTCCACGCTGGTGATGGAGGGCGACGGCGTGATCGGCGAGTACGTTGGAGGCTATACCGACTGGCAGCGCTACGCGGCCAGTACCGCAGCGGCAGCAGTGCCCGCCGCTGCCAGGCCGGCGGCAGCGGCTGCGCCTGTGGCTGCCGCGGAACCTGCCGCGGTCAAGCGAAAGCTCAGCTACAAGGAAGCGCGCGAACTGGAGCAGCTGCCGAAGACGATCGAGAAGCTGGAAGGTGACGTCGAAGGCCTCACCTCAGCGATGAATGATCCCTCGTTCTACACCCGCAGCAGCGCCGAGGTGACGGCACACACGCAGCAGCTGGCCAAGGTGCAGGCCGAACTGGACGCCGCGTACGCGCGCTGGGAAGAGCTGGAAGGCTGATCGTTGACCGACGCTGGCGGTGCGAGGGTAGCGCGGGGCCATGCCCCGCGGGCGCACAGCGCGGGCTTCTGGCGTTCCGCCGGGCATGGCCCGGCGCTACCGGAACGCAGGCGGGGTGCGAGGGTGGCGCGGGCTTCTGGCGTTCCGCCGGGCATGGCCCGACGCTACGGATGCGGGGCGCCACGGCGCCCTGATCCTATTTGACCCCGTGCAGATCCCGCAGCTGGCTTGGCCGGCTGCCGAAGTACGCCGCCAGGTCGGCGATGTCCTGATCGCTCAGGTCCGTCGCCTGCGGCGTCATCAACGCGTGCTGGCGGTCGCCGGAACGGTAGGCCTGCAGCGCATGCGCGAGGTAATCACCGTACTGCCCACCCAGTTTCGGGTAGGTCGGATCGATCGGGGCGTTGCCGTCGGCACCATGGCAATCGATGCAGCTCTGGTTGGTGGCCTTGCCCTTCACCTTGGCCCGGGCTTCACCGGCAGCCTCACGGCCGGTGGGCAGGCCTGCCGACGATGAAGAGCCGTGCTCGCCGCTGGCATGGCCCGGATCGGCGGCGGATTTCTCGCTGTTCTCCACCTGTGACTGCGAGCAGGCCGCCAGCAGCAGGGCGACGGACAGGGCGATGGCATGACGCAGTGGATGCGCGGCTTTCGACATGGGCGGGCCTTACTTGACGGTGGACAGGTAAACAGAGAGATCGGCGATCTCCTGTTCGCTGAAACTCATCGACTGGGCCTGCATCGTCGGATGCCGGCGCTTGCCCTGGCGGTACTCGGTCAGGGCCTGGGTCAGGTACTGCTGGGTCTGGCCACCGATCTTCGGTACCCGGTAACTCGGGTAGGCGTTCTTGTAACCGGTGATGCCATGGCACCCCTGGCAGGTGTAGGCCAGCACCCGGCCATTGTCGTAATTGCCGGCAGGTGCGGCGGCGGCAGCAGCGGCGGGTGCCGGGGCTGGGGCGGGTGCTGCGGTCGTGGTAGCTGGAGCGGGCTGTGCGGCGGCCCCGAGGGGCAGGAGGACGGCCAGAGCGAGACAAGCGGCGAGCGGCTGCGGGCGCATGATGTCGTTTCCGGGGATTCGGGTCTGGTCGTTCCGGCGTGGGGTACGGAACGACCCGAGTATAGCCTCAGGTTTCATCTAGCTGAAATGGGGGTGGGCCGACCAGCGGCGTGAAGACACCATGACCTTTGGGATATGGTGTTGCCGTGAAGTGGTGCATTACTTTGCTACCACACCTGCCCACGCATCCTCCAGGGACCTGACGATGTCGCACCCAATCTTCCTGCATGGCCGCCGCAGCGGACTCTGCGCCGCCGCCCTGCTGATCTCCACCACGCTGATGCTGGGCGGTTGCGCCGCGGGCCCCAACAGCGAGGCCAAGGCCGCCGAAACCAAGGATGAGAAAAAAGTCGAGTCCGTGCCGGTCGAGGTCGCGGTGGCCAGCCGCCGCGCGGTGGCGGCCAGCTACACCGGCACCGCCGCGCTGGAGCCGCGCGCCGAGTCGCAGGTGGTTGCCAAGACCTCTGGCGTGGCGCTGGCGGTGCTGGTCGAGGAAGGCCAGCGGGTCAGCGCGGGGCAGCCGCTGGTACGGCTCGATCCGGACCGCGCACGCCTGGCGGTTGCCCAGAGCGAGGCACAGATGCGCAAGCTCGAGAACAACTACCAGCGCGCACAGAAGCTGGTCGGCCAGCAGATGGTCAGTGCCGCCGACGTCGACCAGCTGCGCTTCGATCTGGAAAACGTGCGCGCGCAATATCGCCTGGCCACGCTGGAGCTGTCGTACACCACGGTGGTCGCACCGATCTCCGGCGTGATCGCCTCGCGCTCGATCAAGACCGGCAACTTCGTGCAGATCAACACGCCGATCTTCCGCATCGTCGACAACTCGCGCCTGGAAGCCACCCTCAACGTTCCCGAACGCGAGCTGGCAACGCTGCGTGCCGGCCAGCCGGTGACCCTGTCGGCGGATGCACTGCCGGGCCAGAGCTTCACCGGCATCGTTGATCGCATCGCACCGGTGGTGGATTCGGGCAGCGGGACGTTCCGTGTTGTCAGTGCCTTCGACGGCACTGCCCATTCCCTGCAGCCGGGCATGTTCGGCCGGATCCGCATCGATTACGACCAGCGTGCCGACGCCCTGGTCGTGCCGCGCCTGGCGCTGCTCGACGATGGTGAGCCGGCGGTGTTCCGTGTGCGCGACGGCAAGGTCGCACGCGTTCCGGTCAAGCTGGGTTACGCGGAGGGGCCATGGGTGGAGATCCGTGATGGCCTGGCGGCCGGAGACCAGGTGGTCACCGCAGGCAAGGTCGCGCTGCGCGACGGCACCGCCGTGCAGGTGATCGCTGATCCGAAGGCGAAGACGGCGACGGCCTCGGCCAAGCCGGCAGACAAGGCCGGGAGCCGGCAATGAGCCATCCTGACCACGACCACGGTGCTTCGCCCCACGGCGAAAGCGCCGCCGCCGGCATGCGCGGCGGCCTGGTGGAGTTCGCTACCCGCCGCCGCGTCACCATTGCCATGTGCACGGTCACCCTGCTGCTGTTCGGCCTGCTTGCGCTGGGCAGCCTCAAGGTCAACCTGCTGCCGGACCTGAGCTACCCGACGCTGACGGTACGCACCGAATACACCGGTGCGGCACCGACCGAGATCGAAACCCTGATCACCCAGCCGGTGGAAGAAGCCGTGGGCGTGGTCAAGAACCTGCGCAAGCTGAAGTCGGTCTCGCGCACCGGCCAGAGCGATGTGGTGCTGGAGTTCGCCTGGGGCACCAACATGGACCAGGCCAGCCTGGAGGTGCGCGACAAGATGGAAGCGCTGAACCTGCCGCTGGAGGCGAAAGCCCCGGTGCTGCTGCGCTTCAATCCGTCCACCGAGCCGATCATGCGCCTGGTGCTGTCCAGCAAGGCGGCGCCGTCCAGCGATGCCGACGCCATCCGCGAGCTGACCATCCTGCGCCGCTACGCCGACGAGGATCTGAAGAAGAAGCTGGAACCGGTCACCGGCGTGGCGGCGGTCAAGGTCGGCGGCGGCCTGGAGGACGAGATCCAGGTCGACATCGACCAGCAGAAGCTCGCGCAGCTGAATCTGCCGATCGATACCGTCATCAAGCGCCTGAAGGACGAGAACATCAACATCTCCGGCGGTCGGCTGGAAGAGGGCTCGCAGCGCTTCCTGGTGCGTACCGTCAACCAGTTCGCCGACCTGGAGGAGATCCGCAACCTGCTGGTCACCACCCAGGCGTCCAATGGCAGCGCGGCAGACTCCGCGCTGCAGCAGATGTTCAACATTGCCGCCTCCACCGGTTCCGCTGCGGCCATCGCCGCAGCCTCGGCCGCACAGAGCGCATCGTCCGGCGGTGGCTCCAGCGTGGTTGCCAATGGCGTTCCTGTCCGGTTGAAGGACGTGGCCACCGTGCGCCAGGGCTACAAGGAGCGTGAAGCGATCATCCGCCTGGGCGGCAAGGAATCGGTCGAGCTGGCGATCTACAAGGAAGGCGACGCCAACACCGTCGCCACCGCAGAAGCGCTGCGCAAGCGCCTGGAGCAGATCAAGGGCACGTTCCCCGGCGATGCCGAACTGACCACCATCGAGGACCAGTCGCGCTTCATCGAGCATGCGATCAGCGACGTCAAGAAGGATGCGGTGATCGGCGGCCTGCTGGCGATCCTGATCATCTTCCTGTTCCTCCGCGATGGCTGGAGCACGTTCGTCATCAGCCTGTCGCTGCCGGTGTCGATCATCGCCACGTTCTTCTTCATGGGCCAGCTGGGTCTCAGCCTGAACGTCATGTCGCTGGGCGGCCTGGCGCTGGCGACGGGCCTGGTGGTGGACGATTCGATCGTGGTGCTGGAGAGCATCGCCAAGGCGCGCGAGCGCGGGCTGGGCATCCTGCAGGCCGCGATCGAAGGCACCCGCGAAGTGAGCATGGCGGTGGTCGCCTCCACCCTGACCACCATCGCGGTGTTCCTGCCACTGGTGTTCGTCGACGGTATCGCCGGCCAGCTGTTCCGCGACCAGGCGCTGACCGTGGCGATCGCCATCGCCATTTCGCTGCTGGTATCGATGACACTGATTCCGATGCTCAGTTCGCTGAAGGGGCGGCCGCCGCTGGCGTTCCCCGAAGAGCCCGCCAGCGAGGCGTGGCAGCCGGAGCGTCGCTGGCAGAAGCCCGTTGCAGCCGGCCGTCGTGGCTTCGTCGCTGCGGTGCGCTGGACCTTCTATGCGCTGGCCTGGCTGGTGGTACGTGCCTGCCGCGGCGTTGCCGCCGTGATCGGTCCGGTCATGCGCAAGGCCAGCGATATCGCGATGAAGCCCTATGCGGGGGCCGAACGTGGCTACCTGCGGCTGTTGCCGAGCGCGCTGGCGCACCCCGGCAAGGTGCTGGGCCTGGCCGCGCTGGCGTTTGCAGCCACCATGGCGCTGGTGCCGATGCTGGGCGCCGACCTCATCCCGCAGCTGGCCCAGGACCGCTTCGAGATGACCGTCAAGCTGCCGGCCGGCACGCCGTTGAAGCAGACCGATGCAGTGGTCCGCGAACTGCAGCTGGCGCACGGCAAGGGCGAGGGCGTGGCCTCGCTGTACGGCGTCAGTGGCAGCGGTACCCGGCTGGACGCAAGCCCGACCGAGAGCGGTGAGAACATCGGCAAGCTGACCGTGGTGATGGAAGGCGGTGGGGATGCGCGCACCGAAGCGGCCATCACCGAGCGCCTGCGTGGCACCATGGCCGGACACCCCGGCGCGCAGGTCGACTTCGCGCGGCCGGCACTGTTCAGCTTCTCCACCCCGCTGGAAATCGAACTGCGTGGTCAGGACATGGCCACGCTGGAGCAGGCCGGCCAGCGGCTGGCTGCCCTGCTGCGCGGCAATGCGCACTACGCCGACGTGAAGTCGACGGTGGAGGAGGGCTTCCCGGAGATCCAGATCCGCTTCGACCAGGAGCGCGCCGGTGCACTGGGCCTGACCACCCGCCAGATCGCCGACGTCGTGGTGAAGAAGGTGCGCGGCGATGTGGCCACCCGCTACAGCTTCCGCGACCGCAAGATCGACGTGCTGGTACGGGCACAGGAAGGCGACCGGGCCAGCGTGGAGAGCATCCGCCGCTTGATCGTCAACCCGGGCAGTACCCGTCCGGTCACCCTGGACGCCGTGGCCGACGTGGTGGCCACCACCGGTCCGAGCGAGATCCACCGTGCCGATCAGACGCGCGTCGCGGTGGTCTCGGCCAACCTGCGTGACATCGATCTGGGCGCGGCCATGCGCGAAGTGCAGCAGATGGTCGCCGAACAGCCGCTTGGTGCGGGCGTCGGCCTGCATATCGGTGGCCAGGGCGAGGAACTGGCGCAGGCGGCAACGTCGCTGATCTTCGCCTTCGGACTGGCGATCTTCCTGGTCTATCTGGTGATGGCGTCGCAGTTCGAATCGCTGCTGCATCCGTTCGTGATCCTGTTCACCATCCCGCTGGCGCTGGTCGGCGCGATCCTGGCGCTGATGCTGACCGGCAAGCCGATCTCGGTGGTGGTGTTCATCGGCCTGATCCTGCTGGTGGGACTGGTCACCAAGAACGCGATCATCCTGATCGACAAGGTCAACCAGCTGCGCGAGGCCGGCGTGGCCAAGCACGAGGCGCTGGTGGAAGGCGCGCGCTCGCGCCTGCGTCCGATCATCATGACCACCCTGTGCACGCTGTTCGGCTTCCTGCCACTGGCGGTGGCGATGGGCGAGGGCGCTGAAGTACGTGCGCCGATGGCGATCACCGTGATCGGCGGCCTGCTGGTCTCCACCCTGCTGACCCTGCTGGTGATCCCGGTGGTCTACGACCTGATGGATCGCCGCGGCGACGCCTACTACCGCGAACGCGGCCGCAAGCACGCCGGCGACGGACTGCGAATCGCAGAAGGTGGCCGCGTCGGCGGCGAGGAGCCGGCATGAGTGTCGCCGAGTTCTCCATCCGCCGTCCGGTCACCACCATCATGTGCTTCGTATCGCTGGTGGTGATCGGCCTGATCGCTTCATTCCGGCTGCCACTGGAGGCTCTGCCGGACATCTCCGCGCCGTTCCTGTTCGTGCAGATTCCGTACACGGGCTCGACACCGGAAGAAGTGGAGCGGACCATCATCCGGCCGGTGGAAGAGTCATTGGCAACGATGACCGGGATCAAGCGCATGCGCTCCTCGGCCACGTCCGAAGCGGCGCTGATCTTCATCGAGTTCAGCGACTGGGACCGTGACATCGCCATCGCCGCTTCCGACGCGCGCGAACGTATCGATGCGATCCGCAGCGACCTGCCTGACGACCTGCAGCGCTACAACGTGTTCAAGTGGTCCAGCAGCGACCAGCCGGTGCTGAAGGTGCGCCTGGCCAGCACCACCGACCTGACGACCGCCTATGACATGCTCGACCGCGAGTTCAAGCGGCGCATCGAGCGCATTCCGGGCGTTGCGCGCGTGGACATCACCGGTGCACCGCCGAATGAAGTCGAGATCGCGATCGATCCCAACCGGCTCAACGCGCACGGGCTGAGCATCAACGAGCTGAGCGAACGGTTGCGCACGCTGAACTTTTCGATCTCGGCCGGGCAGATCGATGACAACGGCCAGCGTGTGCGCGTGCAACCGGTCGGCGAGATCACCGACCTGCAGGAACTGCGCGACCTGGTGATCAACGCCAAGGGCCTGCGGCTGGGTGACATCGCCGATGTGCGGCTGAAGCCGGCGCGGATGAATTATGGCCGCCGCCTGGATGGCAACCCGGCAGTGGGCCTGGACATCTTCAAGGAGCGCAGCGCCAATCTGGTCGACGTCTCGCGCGCGGCGCTGGCCGAAGTCGAAGCGATCCGCGCACAGGCCTCGATGCGCGATGTGCAGATCAAGGTCATCGACAACCAGGGCAAGGCGGTGACCTCCTCGCTGCTGGAGCTGGCCGAAGCCGGTGCGGTGGGCCTGATCCTGTCGGTGACGGTGCTGTTCTTCTTCCTGCGCCACTGGCCGTCCACGCTGATGGTGACGCTGGCCATCCCGATCTGCTTCACCATCACCCTGGGCTTCATGTACTTCGTCGGGGTGACGCTGAACATCCTGACCATGATGGGCCTGCTGCTGGCGGTGGGCATGCTGGTGGACAACGCCGTGGTGGTGGTGGAGAGCATCTACCAGGAGCGCGAGCGCATGCCGGGACAGCCACGGCTGGCCTCGATCATCGGCACCCGCAACGTCGCCATCGCGCTCAGCGCCGGCACCCTGTGCCATTGCATCGTATTCGTGCCGAACCTGTTCGGCGAGACCAACAACATCAGCATCTTCATGGCACAGATCGCGATCACCATTTCGGTATCGCTGCTGGCGTCTTGGCTGGTGGCGGTCAGCCTGATTCCGATGCTGTCCGCGCGCATGGCCACGCCCAAGCTCGTGCACTCGCAGACCGGCCTGATCGCGCGCCTGCAGCGGCGCTACGCGCAGGTGCTGGACTGGTCGCTGCACCATCGTGGCTGGAGCCTGCTGGGCATCGTGCTGGTGGTGGCCGTCAGCCTGGTGCCGATGAAACTGACCAAGGTGGACATGTTCGGTGGTGAAGGTGGCAAGGACATCTTCATCGGCTACATGTGGAAGGGTGCCTACACCTACCGGCAGATGTCCGAGGAAGTGGCTCGGGTGGAGAACTGGATCGACGAGAACCGTGAGCGCCTGCACGTCAAGCAGGTGTACTCCTGGTACAGCGAGCAGGAAGGCAGCTCGACGGTTGTCACCCTGGACGAGAAGTACGCCAAGGACATCAAGTCACTGCAGGAGGAGCTGCGCAAGGGCCTGCCGAAGTCCGCGCGTACCGACTACTTCGTCGGCAACCAAGGCGGTGATGGTGGTGGCGGCAACCAGGGCGTGCAGGTGCAGTTGATCGGCGATTCCAGCAGCATGCTGCAGGAAATCGGCCAGGAAGTGCTGCCCCTGCTGGCCCAGCGTGCGGAGCTGCGCGACGTGCGCATCGACAATGGCGAGAAGGGCGGTGAACTCAAGGTGCGCGTCGATCGCGAGCGTGCCGCCGCCTTCGGCTTCAACGCCGAGCAGGTGGCCAGCTTTGTCGGCCTGGCATTGCGCGGTGCACCGATGCGTGAGTTCCGGCGAGGCGACAACGAGGTGCCGGTCTGGGTGCGCTTCGCCGGAGCCGAGCAGAGCAGTCCGGAAGACCTGGCCGGCTTCAGCGTGCGTACCGGCGACGGCCGCAGCGTGCCGCTGCTGAGTCTGGTCAGCGTCGATGTCGGTTCGTCCGCCACCCAGATCGGCCGCACCAACCGGCAGACCACGCTGACGATCAAGGCCAACCTGGCCGAGAAGATCACCGCACCGGACGGACGCAAGGCGATCGAGGCCGTACTCAAGCCGATGAGCTTCCCGGCCGGCTATGGCTACACCTTCGATGGCGGCGACTATGGCAACGATGACGAGGCGATGCAGCAGATGGTGTTCAACCTGCTCATCGCGCTGGTGATGATCTACGTGGTGATGGCGGCGGTGTTCGAATCGCTGCTGTTCCCGGCGGCGATCATGAGCGGCGTGCTGTTCTCGATCTTCGGCGTGTTCTGGCTGTTCTGGATCACCGGCACCTCGTTCGGAATCATGTCCTTCATCGGCATCCTGGTGCTGATGGGCGTGGTGGTGAACAACGGCATCGTGATGATCGAGCACATCAACAACCTCCGGCGCAGCGGCATGGGGCGTACCCAGGCGCTGGTGGAGGGCTCACGCGAGCGCCTGCGCCCGATCATGATGACCATGGGAACGGCGATCCTGGCGATGGTGCCGATTTCGCTGACCAACACGCAGATGTTCGGCGACGGCCCGGAGTACGCGCCGATGGCCCGAGCCATCGCCGGTGGACTGGCGTTCTCGACCGTGGTCAGCCTGCTGTTCCTGCCGACGATCTACGCGGTGCTGGACGACCTGCGCAATGCCGTGACGCGGCTGATCCGCCGCGCGCGCGGCCTGGAAAAGGTGGCGGCAACGGCCGCCTAGCGTCGAGCTTGCCCGACTACAGGGAACGACAACGTGTTGTGGTGTGGGGAGGCCGGTCGTAGTGGGGCGGCCTCCCCCTTTTTTTTTGCCGGGCATGGCCCGGCGCTACCATCACTGCCTCGCGGTATCGCCGGGTGTCGCAATTCGCCGCCACGCGGTAGCGGGGGGGCCCGGCCCGCGGGGGGGGGGGATCAACCCGCGCCCCGGACGCCCCCCGCGGGCCCGCGGCCCCCCCCGCCCCCCCCCCCCCCCGCCACCCCCCCCCCCCCCCCCGCCCCCGCCGCCCCCGCGCCGGCCCCCCCCCCCCCCCCCCCCCGCCCCCCCCCCCCCCGGCCGCCGCCCCCCCCCCCCCCCCCGGGCGGGGCGTTGCAATCAACCTGCGACCTTGCCCCACACCTGGAAGCCGGTCAGCCACAGGCCGAGCATGCTGCCGAGATTGGTCAGCATGAACGTCAGTACCACGCGGGTGACTCGATTGCGGTACCAGCCCTTCAACGACTGTGCATCGTCGCGCAGCTGCAGGAAATCCTGGTACGCCGGCTTGCGCAGGCGTGCCTCGACCAGCGCCGAGAACGCGCCGGTGGGAATGCTGAGCCGGAACGGCTTGAACGGGGCGACCACGATCGCCGTGAGAATGCTCAGCGGGTGACTGCCGGCCAGCAGACAGCCGAGGCCGGCCAGGCCGCCGGTGTACATCGCCCAGGTGGCCAGCAGTTCGGTGCCCACGCCCAGGCCTCCGCGGTAGAAGCCGACGGCGATGCCGGTGATGACGATGGCAAGGATGCCCAGCGTGAACCACGGGATGTTGCGCTTCTTCGGCACGGCTTCGAGTTCGGCGCGCAACGGTGCCGGTGCATCGGTATCCGTTTCGAGGTATCGCGCCAGGCCTGCCAGATGGCCGGCGCCGACCACCGCCAGCACTTCGCGCTGCCGCGGGTCGTGTTCTTCGCGCAGGCGCGTGGCCATGTAGCGGTCGCGCTCGCCGATGATGGTTTCGTACAGCGCGGGATTCTCGGTCGCGAACTCGCCGAAGCTCGACTCCAGCATGTCGCCCTGCTTGAGCTTCTCGATTTCGTTTTCGCCCACCTCTTCCGATGAGAACAGGCCGGCGCCCAGGCCCGCAACCAGCTTCAGCTTGCCGAAGAAGCCCAGCCGCTGCGAGGCGCGGCGGAAGGTCAGGCCCACCTCGCGGTCGATCAGATGGACGGGCAGGCCGCGCTCACGCCCCAGTTCGACGGCGCGCTTCAGTTCCGCACCCGGCTCGATGCCGAGCTGTTCGGCCAGACGACGCTGGTAGGCGGAAAGCGCCAGGTTGGCGGCGAACAGGGCAACGCGACCCTTGCGGATCACCTCGACCAGGTCCAGCTTGGCCAACGTGTCCGGATCGCTCAGGGCCTGCAGGCGCTGGGGGTCCAGTTCGACCGCGACGGCATCGAAGCGGCCGCTGTTGATTGCTTTCTCCACCGCCTCGACGCTGGCGTGGGAAACGTGGGCGGTGCCCAGAAGGGTGTAGCGCACGCCGTCGCGTTCAACGACGCGCACCGGCTGGCCGGCGAACAGATCGTCGCCGGTCTCGGGAAGGATTTCTGTCATGGAGTCATTCATTGGAAGGTGCGGTGTCGGCGCCGTCGCCGAGCGCGCGTTGCATCTGCACGGTGTCCAGCCAGCGGCCGTGCTTGCGGCCGAGGCCGCGGAACACGCCGACCAGCTCGAAGCCGAAACGCTCGTGCAGCCTGATCGAAGCGGTATTGGTCGGTTCGCCGATCACCGCCACCATCTGCCGGAAGCCACGTGCGACGCATGCGTCGATCAGCGCCTGCAACAGGCCGGTGCCGACGCCCTGGCCCTGGAACCGTGCATCGACATAGACCGAGTTCTCCACGGTCCACTGGTAGGCAATGCGCGTGCGGTAGGTGTTGGCGTAGGCGTAGCCGGCGACCTGGCCGTCGATCTCGGCGACCAGATAGGGAAAACCGCGGTCGATGATGTCGCGCATGCGGCGCAGCATCTCGGCCTGGTCCGGGATGTCGTACTCGTACGTGTTGACGAAGTCGGTCACTTCGACTGCGTAGATCGCGGTGATCGCGGCGATGTCGGCCGGGCCGGCATCACGGATGAGGACGGCCATGCGCGGCTCCGGTTCAGTCGATGTAGCGCTTGAGCAGATCGCCGTAGGCATCGATGCGGCGATCGCGCAGGAACGGCCAGATGCGGCGCACGTGCTCGCTGCGCTGCAGGTCGACGTCGCATACCAGCACAGCGGCATCGGTGCCGGCTTCGGCCAGGAACTCGCCCTGCGGGCCGAGCACGTGGCTGTTGCCCCAGAACTGGATGCCCGACGCGCCCAGCGGCGAGGCCTCATGGCCGACGCGGTTGCAGCTCAGCACCGGCAGGCCGTTGGCGACGGCATGGCCACGGTGGCTCAGTACCCAGGCATCGCGCTGGCGGGTCTTCTCGTCCTGCACGTCGTCCGGGTCCCAGCCGATCGCAGTCGGGTACAGCAGCAGTTCGGCGCCGGCAAGCGCCATCAGGCGCGCCGCCTCCGGATACCACTGGTCCCAGCACACCAGCACGCCCAGGCGGCCCACCGAGGTGTCGATCGGGGTGAAGCCGATGTCGCCCGGGGTGAAGTAGAACTTCTCGTAGAAACCCGGATCGTCCGGGATGTGCATCTTGCGGTACTTGCCGAGCAGGGTGCCGTCCTTCTCGAACACCACCGCGGTGTTGTGGTACAGGCCGGCGGCGCGGCGCTCGAACAGCGAACCGACCAGCACCACGCCATGCTTCTTCGCCAGCGTACCCAGGCGCTCGGTGCTCGGGCCCGGGATCGGTTCGGCCAGATCGAACTCGTCAACCGACTCGTGCTGGCAGAAGTAGGGGCCGTTGTGCAGTTCCTGCAGCAGCACCAGCTTGGCGCCCTGCGCTGCCGCTTCGGCCACGCGTGCCTCGATCACCGCCAGATTGGCGGCGGCATCGCCGTGGTTGCGCTCCTGGATCAGGGCGACGGTAAGCGGGCTGCGCGAGTTCATGCGGGTGTTCCTGCGGGGGAAAACCCGCATGTTAGCGCGTATGCGATGCCGCAGCGTGTCGGCCGCTGAACAGGTGCACGCAGCCGGTATCGCCGGGCCATGCCCGGCGTACGAACCGAATGCCGCTGTGCTCGCCGGGCGTGGCCCAGCGCTACCGCATCGTGCTACGCCTTCAGCAGGCCTTCCGGCAGCTGCATGGTGATGCAGTGCAGGCTGCCGTTCTGCCAGATCAGCGAGCGGCAGGGTACCTGGACGATCTCGCGGCCCGGATGGGCCTTGGCCAGCACGTCGCGGGCCAGATCGTCGGCCGGATCACCGTACGCCGGCATCAGCACCGCGCCGTTGACGATCAGGTAGTTGGCGTACGAGGCCGCCAGGCGGCGGCCCTCGTCGATCACCGGCTGTGCCCACGGCAGCGGGAACAGGCGGTATGGCTGACCGTCACGGGTGCGCAGCGCAGCCAGTTCCCTGCCCATCGCCTGCAGCTCGGCGTAGTGCGAGTCGTTCTCGTCGTCGCAGGCCTGGTAGACGATGCTGTCCGCCGAGGCGAAGCGGGCGAGGGTATCGATGTGGGCATCGGTATCGTCGCCTTCCAGGTAGCCGTGGTCGAGCCACAGCACGCGCTCCTGCTGCAGCCAGTCGGCGAGGTCGGTGCTCAGGCTGGCGCGGTCACGATCCGGGTGGCGTTCGTGCAGGCACTTCCAGGTGGTCAGCAGGGTGCCTTCACCGTCGGTTTCGATGGCGCCGCCTTCCAGCGCGAACGGGATGCTGCGCACCGGCGCGTCGTTGAAAACGCCGGCCTGGTCGAGCGCGCCCACCAGCTGATCGTCGAGGGTGGCATCGAACTTGCCGCCCCAGCCGGTGAAGCGGAAGTCCAGCAGCTGGAAACCGCCGTCGGCACGGCGCAGGGTGATCGGGCCCGAGTCGCGCAGCCAGGTGTCGTCGTAGGCCGCCGTGGTGAAGTGCACCCTGTCCATGTCGATGCGGTTGGAGCGCAGCCGCATTTCGGCATAGGTCTCCACATCGTCATCGGCCACGCAGATCAGCACCGGCTGGAAGCGGGTGATCGCTGCAACCAGTGCGATATAGGTTTCCTCCACCTGTCCCAGGCGGTCGGCCCAGTCGGTATCGGCGGTGGGCCAGGCAATCAGGATGCCGCTCTGGGCTTCCCACTCGGCAGGAAAACGAAGGGTCTGGTTCATGGTCTCGCTACACAGGCCCGCCCGGGGCGGGTAAAGGGGTCAACGGATCGGCGGTTTCGGGCCGATTTCGTTCGGGTCCGCCTGGTTGGCCACCACGTCGATCACCTTCTGCTTCTCGAAGTAGACAGTGAACTGTGGGTACACCCAGCGGTTGATGGTCGGCCATTGCCGCTTCTGCCCGCCGCGCGGCTGCAGCTGCTCGCTGGGCGCACCGAACTGGCTCTGCACCTGCTGCATGGACTGGCCACGAAGGGGCAGGGCGCCGGCCGGCTTCTCGCGGGCGCGGTCGACAAGCAGAGTGTCGGCCAGGGCCGGCGTGGCGGCAGCCAGAGTGGCCAGCACGGCCAGGGTGGACAGGTAACGCTTCATCTCGATCTACTCCCCAGTGGTCAAGAAAGGCGATTACAGCAAAATCGGCAGGAAAAAGCCGCATAAACAAAAAACCGCCCGAAGGCGGCTTTTTGCATCGGGTCGGTCCCGCGCGGGACCAGCCGCAGCCACGAAGGCTGTTGGGCTCAGCGCTGACGCGCCTTGAAACGCGGGTTCGACTTGCAGATCACGAAGATCTTGCCACGGCGACGGACGACCTTGCAGTCACGGTGACGGGCCTTCGCCGACTTCAGGGAGGACAGGACTTTCATGGCATACCTCGGCGTAAACAGTAGTTGTTCGGGTGGAGCGTGGCCGCGATATGCGAAAGACAATCGGCAGTTGACGCTCGTTCAAGCCCGCCATTCTACCGGGCTTTTCCTCATGGTTTCAAGTGGTTGCACAAAAGATCCGTCGCGGGGTGTCTGGCAGGGGCTAGAATGCCCCCTTCACACGTACTGGGACCCCCATGAATCCACTCGCTCCCGTCCTGACCATCGACGGCCCATCAGGGGCCGGCAAGGGTACCATCAGCCGCATCGTGGCGCGCCGGATGGGCTGGCATTACCTGGATTCAGGCGCCCTGTACCGGGCGGTGGGCGTGGCCGCCAGCTGGGCCGACATCGATACCTCCGACGCCTCGGCACTGGTGCGGTGCACGTTCGATACCCATGTTCAGTTTGTTGAACAGGGTGACGCGATGCGGGTCCTAGTCAATGGCAGCGATGCCACCGACGAACTGCGGCTGGAGACCACCGGCGCGCTGGCGTCGGCCATCGCGGCCATTCCCGAAGTCCGGGCGGCCCTGAAGGAGCGGCAGCGCGCATTCAGGGAGCTGCCGGGCCTGGTGGCGGACGGTCGCGACATGGGTACGGTGATCTTCCCGGATGCCCCCTACAAGGTGTTCCTGACCGCCAGTGCCGAAGAGCGCGCCGAGCGCCGGCATAAGCAGTTGAAAGACAAGGGGGTTTCTGTTAACTTTGATGACCTCCTGCGCGAGATCATGGCCCGCGACGCCCGTGATGCTCAGCGTACCGTGGCGCCCCTGAAGCCGGCAGACGATGCCGTCCTCATCGACACCACAGGCATCGGCATCGCAGATGTCGTTGCCCGAGTGATGGATCTGCTTCCGGTTCCGGCTGCCTGATCCGTTCGCGCGGGAGCACTGCCAGCCGCATCGGTGGTGGTCGCGCAATAGCAGTGCTGTACAAGCTCCGTCGCGCAATGATGCGTGGCGGTTTTCCTACTTCACACACGACCTGCTTTTCCGGGGTCGACCAACAGGCGGGCGGTCGCCCATCCCCGAAGGGACGCCACCGACCCATGTGTCCAACAGAGTAAATCTAATGACCGAATCATTTGCCGAACTGTTTGAAGCCAGCCAGGCCAATCTGGCCAAGCTGAAGCCGGGCGCCATCGTCAGCGGTACCGTTGTTGAAGTCCGCGGCGACGTCGTGGTGATCAACGCTGGCCTGAAGTCCGAAGGCATCGTGCCGATCGAACAGTTCCGTAACGACGCTGGCGAGATCGATGTCGCCGAAGGCGATATCGTCAAGGTCGCCCTCGACTCCATCGAGAACGGCTTCGGCGAAACCGTCCTGTCGCGCGAGAAGGCCAAGCGCGCGATGGTGTGGGACGAGCTGGAAGAAGCGTTGGAAAAGAACGAAACCATCACCGGCCGCATCAGTGGCAAGGTCAAGGGTGGTTTCACCGTGGACATCAAGGATGTCCGCGCCTTCCTGCCGGGTTCCCTGGTCGATGTGCGCCCGGTGCGCGATCCGGCCTACCTGGAAGGCAAGGAGCTGGAATTCAAGCTCATCAAGCTGGACCGCAAGCGTAACAACGTCGTGGTCTCGCGCCGCGCTGTCGTCGAAAGCGAGCACTCGGAAGAGCGCGAGCAGCTGATGGACAAGCTGCAGGAAGGCGCGATCCTGAAGGGTGTCGTCAAGAACCTGACCGACTACGGCGCGTTCGTGGACCTGGGCGGTATCGACGGCCTGCTGCACATCACCGACATGGCATGGAAGCGCGTGCGCCATCCGTCCGAAGTCGTGAACGTCGGCGACGAGCTGGACGTGCGCGTGCTGAAGTTCGACCGCGAGCGCAACCGCGTTTCGCTGGGCCTGAAGCAGCTGGGCGAAGATCCGTGGGACAACATCGCCCGTCGTTACCCGGCCAACAGCCGCGTCTTCGGCAAGGTCTCCAACGTCACCGATTACGGCGCGTTCGTCGAGATCGAGCCGGGCGTCGAAGGCCTGGTGCACGTCTCCGAGATGGATTGGACCAACAAGAACGTCAACCCGTCCAAGGTCGTGCAGGTCGGTGACGAAGTCGAAGTGATGGTGCTGGACGTCGATGAAGAGCGTCGCCGCATCTCGCTGGGCATGAAGCAGGTTGCCGCCAATCCGTGGGAAACCTTCGCTGCCACCCACAAGAAGGGTGACAAGGTGTCCGGCCAGATCAAGTCGATCACCGACTTCGGCATCTTCATCGGCCTGGACGGTGGCATCGATGGCCTGGTCCACCTGTCCGACATCAGCTGGAACACCACCGGCGAAGACGTCGTTCGCAACTTCAAGAAGGGCGATACCCTGGACGCCGTCGTCCTGGCCGTCGACCCGGAGCGCGAGCGCATCTCCCTGGGCGTGAAGCAGCTGGAGCAGGATCCGTTCGGCCAGTACATGGCGGCCAATCCGAAGGGCTCCAAGGTCGAAGGCGTGGTGAAGGAAGTCGACGCCAAGGGCGCCGTGATCGAACTGGCCGACGGCATCGAAGGCTACGTTTCGGCTCGCGACATCGCCAACGAGCGCGTTGACGACGCCACCCAGCACCTGAAGGTCGGCGACAAGGTCGAAGCCAAGTTCGTGGGCATGGACCGCAAGGGCCGTACCCTGCAGCTGTCGATCAAGGCCAAGGACGACGCGGAAATGCGCGAAGTGCTGGAGGAATACCAGTCCGCTTCGGGTGGCACCACCCAGCTCGGCGCGCTGCTGCGTGCCCAGCTGAACGGTAGCAAGTCCGAGTAATCGGGCCCGTTGTTCGTTGTTTCCTGGACGGCCCGGGCACTGCCCGGGCCGTTTCAGGCTGAAATGCCCCTGATGTGAGCCGGTGATGACCAAATCCGAACTGATCGAAATCCTTGCGCGCCGTCAGGCGCACCTGAAGGCCGATGATGTCGATCTGGCGGTGAAGTCGTTGCTGGAAATGATGGGCGGTTCCCTCTCTGTCGGGGATCGCATCGAAATCCGCGGTTTTGGCAGCTTCTCGCTGCACTACCGCCCGCCGCGCCTGGGTCGCAACCCCAAGACCGGTGAATCGGTTGCCCTGCCGGGCAAGCACGTTCCCCATTTCAAGCCGGGCAAGGAACTGCGCGAGCGGGTCAGCAGCGTGCTGCCGCTGGACGCCGATCCCGCCTGAGCGTCCCGTCGCGCCACCGCGTGCGAATCCAGCCGCGAGTCGGATAAGCTACGGTCTCCCGCCCCTGGAGCTGTCGCATGAAGGTCTTTCGTCTGCTGGTCCTGCTGGCGGTGCTGATCCTTGGATTGATCATCGGTGCGGTCAACATGACCGCGATGTCGATCAACCTGCTGTTCACCGAGCTGCATACCTCCGTCGGCGTGGCATTGATCGCCGCCCTGCTGGTGGGCGTGGTGGTCGGCGCCGGCCTGGTGCTGGTGAGCGTGGTCGTTCCGCTCTACAGCCAGCTGCGCCGCGCCAACAAGTCCGCTGCCGCGACGCCGGCACCGGCCGCTTCCCCCCAATCTTTTGACGGACGTTGATCGAAGATGGATTTCGTCACCGAGTGGTTCTGGTTTTTCCTGTTCGTGCCGCTGGCCGCCCTGGCCGGCTGGGTGATCGGACGGCGTGGCGGTCAGCGCCACGGTGACAACCAGGTCAGCCGACTGTCCAGCACCTACTTCCGTGGCCTGAACTACCTGCTCAACGAGCAGCCGGACAAGGCCATCGAGCTGTTCCTGCACATTGCCGAGCTCGACAAGGAAACCTTCGAGACCCAGGTCGCGCTGGGCCATCTGTTCCGTCGCCGCGGCGAAGTGGACCGCGCCATCCGCCTGCACCAGGGCCTGGTCAACCGCAACGATCTGAGCGATGCGCAGCGCGTGCAGGCGCTGCTGGCGCTGGGCGAGGACTACATGAAGTCCGGCCTGCTGGACCGCGCCGAAACCGTGTTCACCGAGCTGGCCCAGCTGGACCAGCGTGCGCCGCAGGCGCTCAAGCACCTGATCGGGATCTACCAGGCCGAGCGCGACTGGGAGAAGGCGATCGACAACGCCACCCGCTTCGAGGATGTCACCAGTGAGCCGATGGGCAAGCTGATCGGGCAGTTCGAGTGCGAGCTGGCCGAACGCTTCCGTGGCGCCGGCAAGCTGGAAGAGGCGAGGGCGGCCATTGCCCGTGCCTACCAGGCCGATGCGATGTCGGTGCGCGCCGGCATCATCGAAGGACGCCTGGAGAGCGATGCCGGCAATCCCGAAGCGGCGGTGCGAGCCTTCGAGCGTGCTGCGCGCAATGACCCGGAGTATCTGCCGGAACTGCTGCCGGCGCTGATGCAGAACTACCGCAAGGTCGGCGACCTGGGCGGCGCCCGCGCCTTCCTTTCGGAAATGACCGAGCACTACCGCGGTATCGCGCCGGTGCTGGCGCTGACCCGGCTGATGGAGGAACAGGAAGGTGTCGCCCCTGCGCGCGCCTATCTGGGCCGCCAGCTCAAGGACCGCCCCTCGGTGCGCGGCGAATCGGCGTTGATCGACCTGACCCTCGCCGAAGGTGCCGATTCCACCGCCACCCTGCACGATCTCAAGCACATCACCGACCAGCTGCTGGTGCGCAATCCGGCCTACCGCTGCACACGCTGCGGCTTCGGCGCGCGCACCCACCACTGGCAGTGCCCGAGCTGCAAGGAATGGGGTACGGTCAAGCCGCTGCTGAACTACGCGGTGCTCTGAATCATGCCCTGGCTCGTGATGGGCGCGCTGCTGGCGTTGGCCCTGCTGAGCGCCGCCCTGACCTGGGCGGCGCGCGGCTACGCGCTGCGCCGGCAGCTGATGGACCACCCCGGGGAACGCCGCAGCCATAGCGTCGCCACGCCACGCGGCGGCGGCATCGCCATTGTCATCAGCCTGCTGGCCACCGCAGCCGTGGCCATGTGGGCGTGGCCGCAGGCCATGCCGAGCCTGCTGGTCGCCGCTGCCGGCCTGCTGCTGGTCGCGGGCATCGGCTGGTGGGACGACCATCGCCCGCTGCCGGCCATGCGCAGGCTGCTTGTTCATTTCATTGCTGCCGGCCTGCTGGCCGGGCTGGTGAAGATCCACGGCGGCAGCTGGCTGCTGGCCCTGCTGGTGCTGTTCTTCACCGCCTCGTTGATCAACATCTGGAACTTCATGGATGGCATCAACGGCATTGCCAGCAGCCAGGCCATCGTGGTCGCGCTGGGGTTCGCTCCGGTGCTGCCCTGGCCGTGGTCATTGCTGGCCATCGCCCTCGGGCTGGCCTGCGTGGGTTTCCTGCCCTTCAACTTTCCGCGCGCACGCATCTTCCTCGGGGATGTCGGCAGCGGAGCGCTGGGCTACGCGGTGGCGGCCGTCGTGGCCGTGGCCAGCCTGCGCACGGACATCAACTGGATCCTCCTGCTGGTGCCGCTGTCACCGTTCCTCGTGGACGCGGGCTTCACACTGCTGGCGCGCATCATTTCCGGACAACGCTGGATGGAACCCCACACCCAGCACGTCTATCAGCGCGCTGTGCAGGCAGGAGCCAGCCACGCCCTGGTGACAGGGATGTACTTTGTTTTGGGCCTATTCAGCATTACAGTGTTCAATGTCAGTTCGAATCTGCAGCCGAGGTGGGAGGCTGTCGTGGCAATTGCTTGGTTCATCACGCTGAGCATGCTGTGGCTCCTCCTGCGCAATGGAATGCGCCTCCGACAAGGAACTCCTTGAAATATGTCTTCACCCTGGCGGGATAGAATCCTCGGCCTGTTGCCGCGTACGGCCATTGTCTGCCACGACCTGTTCATGGTCTGGGCATGCTGGCAGCTGCTCCACGCCGGTCGTTACTCGATCCTGCCGGACGCGCCTGCGCTGCCGTTGTGGAATGTCGATACCACCCTGGTCCTGCTGCTGCAGGGACTGGTGTTCTGGCGCGTCGGCCTGTATCGCGGCCTGTGGCGGTTTGCCAGCGTCAGCGACCTGCTGAACATCTTCAAAGCCAGCTTCATCGGCATGGTCGCCATCGTCCTGGTGCTGATGTGGAAGCGCTTCAACGGCGTGCCGATGTCGGTGCTGGTGATCTATCCCTTCGCGCTGTCGGCCCTGCTGGGCGCGCCGCGCCTGCTGTATCGCGCATGGAAGGACTACCAGGCGCTGCAGTCCGATTCGAGCGCGCGCCGGGTGCTGATCCTGGGTGCCGGACAGGCCGCTGAAACGCTGGTCCGCGATCTGCGCCGTTCCGGCAATTTCGAGCCGGTCGGCCTGCTTGATGACGCCCCGCATCTGCGTGGCGCGAAACTGCAGGGCCTGCCGATCCTGGGCACGCTGGACGATGCGCCGGCCGTGGCCCGCGAAACCGCAGCCAAGCTGCTGGTCATTGCCATTCCGTCGCTGGATGCCGCCGGCATGCAGCGCGTGGTCGCCATCTGCGAGAGCACCGGGGTTCCGTTCCGCACCGTGCCCAAGCTCAGTGACATCCTGCAGGGGCAGTCGCTGCCGGGCCAGCTGAAGGAAGTGGCGATCGAGGATCTGCTGGGCCGCAAGCCGATCATGCCGGACTGGAACCTGATCCGTGGCTGGCTGGGCGGGCGCACCGTGATGGTGACCGGTGCCGGTGGTTCGATCGGTTCAGAACTGTGCCGCCAGTGCGCGCGCCACGGTGCAGGCCGCATCGTCCTGCTGGAGATCAGCGAACTGCTGCTGTTGACCATCGAAGGCGAACTGCGTCGCAGTTTTCCCGACATCGAGATCGAAGCCGTGCTGGGTGACTGCGGTGACCCCGCAGTGATCCGCCATGCGCTGTCGCTGCACCCGGTCGATACGGCCTTCCATGCTGCCGCCTACAAGCATGTGCCGGTACTGGAACGGCAGCTGCGCGAGGCGGTGCGCAACAACATCCTGGCCACGGAGAACGTCGCCCGTGCCTGCCTGGAGGCACACGTCGAGCACTTCGTGTTCATCTCAACCGACAAGGCGGTCGATCCGGTCAATGCGCTGGGTGCCAGCAAGCGCTACGCCGAGATGATCTGCCAGAGCCTGGACCAGAAGTCCACGCATACCCGCTTCGTCACCGTGCGCTTCGGCAACGTGCTGGCGTCGGCGGGCAGCGTCGTGCCGTTGTTCCGCGAGCAGATCCTCAAGGGCGGGCCGGTCACGGTCACCGACCCGGAGGTCAGCCGCTATTTCATGACGATCCCCGAGGCCTGCCAGCTCATCCTGCAGGCGGCCGCCTCGGCGTCGCATGGCGCCATCTACACGCTCGACATGGGTGAGCCGGTGCCGATCCGGGTGCTGGCCGAGCAGATGATCCGGCTGGCCGGCAAGCAGCCGTACAAGGATATTCCGATCATCTACACCGGGCTGCGCCCGGGTGAGAAGCTGCACGAGACGCTGTTCTATTCCGACGAGGACTATCGTTCGACCGCGCACCCCAAGATCCTCGAAGCCGGCGTGCGCGCGTTCTCGCGTGACATGGTGCTCGGCAACGTTCCGAAGCTGCGCGAAGCGATCAGCAGCTACGACATCGACACCATCCAGGAGATCCTGTTCGCGACGATGCCGGAGTTTTCTCCAATCGAACAGGATGCTTACATCTCATCCGCTAAAGTCGTGCCGTTTCCGACACGCGAGGCCAACAGGCACTAATGAGCAAGCGAATTCGTAAAGCAGTTTTTCCCGTGGCAGGGCTCGGGACGCGCTTCCTGCCGGCGACCAAGACGGTGCCGAAAGAAATGCTGCCGATCATCGATCGTCCGCTTATCCAGTACGCTGTTGATGAGGCCATAGAGGCCGGCTGTGACACGCTGGTGTTCATCACCAACCGCTACAAGCACGCGGTCGCCGACTATTTCGACAAGGCGTATGAGCTGGAACAGAAGCTCGAGCGCGCCGGCAAGCAGGAGCAGCTGGAGATGATCCGCCACGTGCTGCCCAACGGCGTGCGTGCGGTCTTCGTGACGCAGGCCGAAGCGTTGGGTCTGGGCCACGCGGTGCTGTGTGCCAAGGCCGTGATCGGTGACGAGCCGTTCGCCGTGCTGCTGCCGGACGATCTGATCTGGAACCGCGGCGACGGTGCGTTGAAGCAGATGGCCGATCTCAATGAGGCCAGCGGTGCCAGCGTGATCGCCGTCGAGGACGTGCCGCACGACAAGACCGCCAGTTACGGCATCGTGGCCACCGAGGCCTTCGATGGCCGCAAGGGCCGTATCTCGCAGATCGTGGAGAAGCCGAAGCCGGAGGACGCCCCCAGCGATCTGGCGGTGGTCGGCCGCTATGTGCTGAGCCCGAAGATCTTCGATCTGCTGGAGCAGACCGGCAGTGGTGCCGGTGGCGAGATCCAGCTGACCGATGCGATCGCGCAGCTGCTGAAGACCGAGCAGGTCGATGCCTACCGTTTCGAGGGCACCCGTTTCGACTGCGGCACGCACTTGGGGCTGGTCGAGGCGACGATCCGCTTCGCGCTGGACAACCCGAAGCTGGCGGGCCCGGCGCGCGAGAAGCTGGCGGCGATGCTGGCGGAATAAGGTTTATCAAGCGCTCCGTTCGCGGCGCCTTGATTGATACGTGGTGGGCGGTACGGGTGGGCCTTTGCAGGACACGCCGTAAACCCATCCATGGGGGCTCGATGGCGCCTTGCTCGTGTGCGCTGTCCTGCGCACACGGCAAGACCGGGGTTGGGCGTCCTGCCCAACCCGCCCGAGGCATGCCTCGGGCCCATGGCGCCAACGGTCCTGCAAAGGCCCACCCGTACCGCCTGTCAGATTTCCTGCGGGCGCGGACGGGAAGGGCGGAATCAAAGACAAGAGCACAAGAAAAAAGGCAGCCACCGGCTGCCTTTTCTCTTGTTGGGATCAGATCCCTTTGCGCAGCAAAGGGATCTGACCCCAGCTTTTGATCTTGCCTTTGCTGAACCCTCCGCCGCGCGGAATGTTGGGTGGCACGGGTGGGTGAGGCTGGCCGGGACTGTCAGCGGCATGGATGCCGCTGCCAAGCCCCCAAGGACGGGTTTACGGCGTGTCCCGGGCAGCCTCACCCACCCGGGCCCCACCATCAGCAATCAGCCGGCAACGCTTTGAACCTTACAGCGCCTCGAAAATACCCGCCGCGCCCATGCCGGTGCCGATGCACATCGTCACCATGCCGTACTTCTGCTGGCGACGACGCAGGCCGTGCAGCAGGGTCGCGGTACGGATCGCACCGGTGGCACCCAGCGGGTGGCCCAGGGCGATCGCACCACCCAGCGGGTTCACCTTGTCCGGGTCCAGGCCGCAGTCACGGATCACCGCCAGCGACTGCGCGGCGAAGGCTTCATTGAGCTCGATCCAGTCCAGCTGATCCTGGTTCAGGCCAGCCTGCTTGAGTGCCTTCGGGATCGCGGCGATCGGGCCGATGCCCATCACTTCCGGGCGCACGCCGGCCACCGAGAAGCTGACGAAGCGCGCCAGCGGTGTCAGGCCGTAGTCCTTGATCGCCTGTTCCGACGCCAGCAGCACGGCACCGGCGCCGTCGCTCATCTGCGACGAGTTGCCGGCAGTGACGGTGCCACCGAACTGGCCATTGCGGAATACCGGGCGCAGCTTGGCCAGGCCTTCGGCCGAGGAATCCGGGCGCGGGCCTTCGTCGGTATCGGCAACCTTGTTGCGGGTGATGATGCGCTGGCCATCGGCCAGGTCCGGCAGGTGCGAGACGATCTCGTACGGGCTGATCTCGTCCTTGAACTCGCCCTTCTGGATCGCAGCCATCGCCTTCTGGTGCGAGGCCAGGGCGAACGCGTCCTGCTCTTCGCGCGAGACCTTCCACTCTTCGGCCACCTTCTCGGCGGTGATGCCCATGCCGTAGGCGATGGCCACATGGTCGTTGTCGAACACGCTCGGTGCCATCGCGATCTTGTTGCCCATCATCGGCACCATCGACATCGACTCGGTGCCGCCGGCCAGCATCAGGTCGGCGTTGCCCAGGCGGATCGCATCGGCGGCCTGCGCAACGGCCTGCAGGCCGGAGGAGCAGAAGCGATTGACGGTCTGCGCCGCGATGGTGTTCGGCAGGCCGGCCAGCAGCACGCCGATGCGCGCCACGTTCATGCCCTGCTCGGCTTCCGGCATCGCGCAGCCGATGATCGCATCATCGATGCGGTTGACGTCCACGCCCGGCGCCTGCGCGACAACGCTGCGCAGCACGTGGGCAAGCATGTCGTCGGGGCGGGTATTGCGGAACATGCCCTTGGGCGCCTTGCCCACCGGGGTACGGGTGGCGGCGACGATGTAGGCGTCCTGGATTTGCTTGGTCATTGCAGTGATCTCTCGAATAGGTTTTGTAGAGTCGAGCCATGCTCGACTGCCACAGCAGGTGATGCCGGCCCGGGGCCGGCATCCGCCATCAATCAGTTGCGCAGCGGCTTGCCGGTCTTGAGCATGTGCGCGATGCGGGCCTGGGTCTTTTCCTGCTGGGCCAGTTCGACGAAGTGCTTGCGCTCCAGGGTCAGCAGCCACTCTTCGTCGACCAGGGTGCCGCGATCGACCTTGCCGCCGCACAGCACGGTGGCGATGCGCTCTGCAATCTCGTAGTCGTACGGGCTGATGAAGCGACCTTCCAGCATGTTGACCAGCATCATCTTGAAGGTGGCGATGCCGACGTCGCCGGCCACCTGGATGCGGCGTGCCGGCAGCGGCGGACGGTAGCCGGCTTCGGCCAACGCGCGGGCTTCGGCCTTGGCGATGTACAGCGCCTCATAGCTGTTGAACACCACCTTGTCGGTGCTGCGCAGCAGACCCAGCTCCTTGGCATTGACCGCCGAGTTGGACACCTTGGCCATGGCCACGGTCTCGAAGGTCTTCTTCAGTTCGGCAAACACGTCGCCGCCCGGGCCGGCCGCCTGCGAGGCGCGCACGGCCAGTTCCTTCAGGCCGCCACCGGCCGGCAGCAGGCCGACGCCGGCTTCCACCAGGCCGATATAGCTTTCCAGGAAGGCCACGGTCTTGGCGCTGTGCATCTGGAACTCGCAGCCACCGCCCAGGGCCAGGCCGCGCACGGCAGCCACCACCGGCACCAGCGAGTACTTGATGCGCTGGCTGGTGCGCTGGAAGTTGGCGACCATCTGCTCGAACTGGTCGACCTTGCCGGCCTGCAGCAGGCCCAGGGCGCCGGCCAGATCGGCACCGGCGGAGAACGGTTCCTTCTGCTGCCAGATCACCAGGCCCTGGAAGTCCTTCTCGGCGCGCGAGACGCATTCCTGCAGGCCATCGAGCACCTGGTCGGAGACGGTGTTCATCTTGGTCTTGAAGCTGACCACGGCGATACCGTCGCCGTCGTGCCACATGCGCAGGCCATCGTTCTCGAACACGGTCTCGCCCGGCGCGAACGTTTCGCCCAGCAGCGGATCCGGGAAGCGCTGGCGCTGGTACACCGGCAGCGACGAGCGCGGCAGCTTGGCGTTGCGCGACGGGCTGTAGCTGCCCTCGGCGGCGTGCACGCCGTCGCGGCCATCGAAGACCCAGTCCGGCAGCGGGGCGTTGCTCATGCTCTTGCCGGCGACGATGTCATCGGCGATCCACTGCGCGACCTGCTTCCAGCCCGCGGCCTGCCAGGTCTCGAACGGGCCCAGCGACCAGCCGTAGCCCCAGCGGATCGCGAGATCGACGTCGCGCGCGGTCTCGGCGATGTCGGCCAGGTGGTAGGCGCTGTAGTGGAACAGATCGCGGAAGGTCGCCCACAGGAACTGTGCCTGCGGATGCTGGCTCTCGCGCAGCTTGGCGAACTTCTCGGCCGGGTTTTTGATCTTCAGGATCTCGACCACCTCCGGTGCGGCGCTGCGGTCGGCCGGACGGTAGTCCTGCTTTTCCAGATCGAGCACGACGATGTCCTTGCCGACCTTGCGGAAGATGCCGGCACCGGTCTTCTGGCCCAGCGCGCCCTTGGAGATCAGCGCGTCCAGCCACTTGGGCGACTTGAAGAATTCATGCCACGGGTCGTTCGGCAGGGTGTCGCCCATGGTCTTGATCACGTGCGCCATGGTGTCCAGGCCGACCACGTCGGAGGTGCGGTAGGTCGCCGACTTCGGGCGCCCGACCAGCGGGCCGGTCAGGCCATCGACTTCATCGAAGCCCAGGCCGAACTGCTGGGTGTGGTGGATGGTCGACAGGATCGAGAACACGCCGATGCGGTTGCCGATGAAGTTCGGGGTGTCCTTGGCGTAGACCACGCCCTTGCCCAGGGTGGTGACCAGGAACTCTTCCAGGCCTTCCAGAACGGCGGCATCGGTGGTCGAGGCCGGGATCAGCTCGGCCAGGTGCATGTAGCGCGGCGGATTGAAGAAGTGCACGCCGCAGAAGCGGTGGCGCAGCTGTTCCGGCAGCACGTCGGCCAGCTTGTTGATGCCCAGGCCGGACGTGTTGGACGCCAGCACGGCGTGATCGGCCACGAACGGAGCGATCTTCTTGTAGAGGTCCTGCTTCCAGTCCATGCGCTCGGCAATGGCCTCGATGATCAGGTCGCAGTCCTTCAGCTGCTCCAGCCCCGACTCGTAGTTGGCCGGGGTGATCGCTTCGGCCAGCGACTTGCTGGCCAGCGGCGCCGGGCTGAGCTTGCCCAGGTTGGCGATCGCCTTCAGCACGATGCCATCGGCCGGACCTTCCTTGGCGGGCAGGTCGAACAGCACGGTGTCGACGCCGGCGTTGGTGAGGTGGGCGGCGATCTGGGCACCCATGACGCCGGCACCCAGCACGGCGGCGCGGCGGACTAGCAGGGAATTGGACATGGTGTAAGGGCCTTTGTTGGTCAGCAGTTACTGGGTGGAATCAGGCGGAGGCGGGCAGGGCGCTGCCGCTGCGTGCGGCGGCGCGGAACCCGGCTTCGGCGAAATGGATGAGCTCGTGGGCCGCCTGGGCACGATGCGCCGCTTCGGTGACACCGGCGGGACGCTTGATCAGCCCGAAATCGGCCATGGCGTAGGTGAGCGAGCCGGCCAGGAAATCCAGCCGCCAGTACAGCTCTTCCTTGCTCAGGTCGGGCACGCACTCGGCGATGGCCTTGCCGAACGCGCGCAGCACGTGGCCGTAGTGGTCGGACAGGAACTTGCGCAGGTTGTCGTTTTTCTCGGCGTAGGCGCGGGCGATCACGCGGACGAAGGCGCCGCCGCTCTGGCGGTCCTGGGCCAGCGCCAGCGCCGGCTCCACGAAGGCGGCCAGCACCGGGCGCAGTTCACCGGGGTGTTCGCTGCGGGCGCGTTCGAGCTGGGCCATGCGGGCGCCGGTCATCTCGTCCATGCGACGGCGGAACACCTCGTTGACCAGGTTTTCCTTGGAGCCGAAGTGGTAGTTGACGGCGGCGATGTTGACGTCGGCCTGGCTGGTGACCTGGCGCAGCGACGTGCCGGCAAAGCCGTGCAGGGCGAACAGCTCCTCCGCGGCCCCGAGGATCCGGTCCTTGGTCGAGAAGTGGGCGGGCTTGGCCATCGGCAGGCGGGCCTTAATCAAACGATTGTTTGATACTAGAACCAGACGGTAGCGTATGGCATTTTGCAGTGCAGCAAAACTGCCGGGCCAGTCAGAGGGCATTCACGCCCGGGTGCGGGGTCGGATCCCAGAAGGGGCTCCGACCCCTGTCGGGCTGGGGGATGGGGTCAGGGCCCCTGCGGGGGCCCCACCCCGGCCGGCATGAGGCCTGCCAGCCATGGGCTGGCACTACTTAATGGGATCTCTTACAATTCGCCTACGTTTATCAGGCTAAGCCCGCGTTCCGACGCGGGTTTTTTTCATGTACCCTTCGGGCCATCAGCGGCCCGATTCCATTGGAGACATCCCATGGCGCTGGAGCGCACCCTTTCGATCATCAAGCCGGACGCCGTTGCCAAGAACGTCATCGGCGAAATCTACGCCCGCTTTGAAAAGGCCGGCCTGAAGGTCGTCGCCGCCAAGTACAAGCAGCTGTCGCGCCGTGAAGCCGAAGGCTTCTACGCCGTGCACCGCGAGCGTCCGTTCTTCAACGCTCTGGTCGAGTTCATGATCTCCGGCCCGGTGATGATCCAGGCCCTGGAAGGCGAGAACGCCGTGCTGGCCCACCGCGACCTGCTGGGCGCCACCAATCCGAAGGAAGCCGCGCCGGGCACCATCCGCGCCGACTTCGCTGAATCCATCGATGCCAATGCCGCCCACGGCTCGGACTCGGTCGAGAATGCCGCGATCGAAATCGCCTACTTCTTCGCCGCGACCGAAGTCGTCTCGCGCTGAGAGTGATGCCGTGAACGAGGTCGTACAGACACCCGCCATCCAGCCGCTGCCGAAGTCGGCACCCACGGCCGGCAAGCAGAACCTGCTCGACCTCGATCGCGCGGGCCTGGAGACGTTTTTCGTCGAGGTTCTCGGCGAGAAGAAGTTCCGTGCCCACCAGGTGATGAAGTGGATCCACCACCGCTACGTCACCGACTTCGATGAGATGACCGATCTCGGCAAGGTCCTGCGCGCCAAGCTGCAGGATCATGCCGAGGTCGTCGTTCCCAACATCGTGTTCGACAAGCCCTCCGCCGACGGCACCCACAAGTGGCTGCTGGCGATGGGCGTGGATGGCAAGAACGCCATCGAGACCGTGTACATCCCGGACAAGACCCGCGGCACGCTGTGCGTGTCCTCGCAGGTCGGCTGCGGGCTGAACTGCACGTTCTGCTCCACTGCCACCCAGGGCTTCAACCGCAACCTGACCACCGCCGAGATCATCGGCCAGGTGTGGGTGGCTGCGCGCCACCTGGGCAACGTGCCGCACCAGATGCGCCGTCTCACCAACGTGGTGATGATGGGCATGGGCGAGCCGCTGATGAATTTCGACAACGTCGTGCGTGCCATGAGCGTGATGCGCGACGATCTGGGCTATGGCCTGGCGAACAAGCGCGTGACGCTGTCCACGTCCGGCCTGGTGCCGCAGATCGACCGCCTGTCCAGCGAGAGTGATGTCTCCCTGGCGGTGTCGCTGCACGCACCGAACGACGAGCTGCGCGAGACGCTGGTGCCGCTCAACAAGAAGTACCCGATCGCCGAGCTGATGGCCTCGTGCGCGCGCTACCTGCGCGCCAACAAGCGTCGCGAGTCGGTGACTTTCGAATACACCCTGATGAAGGGTATCAACGACCAGCCCGAGCATGCCCGGCAGCTGGCCCGGCTGATGCGCCAGTTCGACAACGCGGTGCAGGCCAAGGACTCGGGCAAGGTCAACCTGATCCCGTTCAATCCGTTCCCGGGCACCCGTTACGAGCGTTCCGAGGAAGCCGACATCCGCGCGTTCCAGAAGATCCTGCTCGACAGCAATGTGCTGACGATGGTCCGCCGCACGCGCGGCGATGACATCGACGCCGCCTGTGGCCAGCTCAAGGGCCAGGTGATGGACCGCACCCGCCGCCAGGCGGAGTTCAACAAGACGCTGCAGGCGGGGAAGGGGAGCGATGCGGCCGCCTGACCGCTTCCGGCTGGCGCTGCTTGCGGGCGTGCTGGCCATGGCGGTCGGTGCCTGCTCCTCCACGCCCAAGGGCCGGCTCGGTCCCAGCGAAGCGCCGGTCTATTCGGTGCGTGACCCGGACGGCGTGCGTCGCCAGGTGCGCGTGAACGACCTGCTGGTGCTGGCCTCGCGCGACATGCAGCTGGGCAATCTGGACGGTGCCGAGAGCAAGGCCCGACAGGCGCTGAAGCTGCAGCCCGACGAGCCTGACGCACTGGTCCTGCTGGCCGGCATCGATGACCGCCGCGGCCGCACCCGGCAGGCGGGCGAGGGCTTCCGCAGGGCCGCAGAGCTGGCCCCGCAGCGCGGTGACGTACTCAACAACTATGGCGCCTGGCTGTGCCAGCAGGGGCAGGCGGCCGAGTCGCTGGTGTGGTTCGATCGTGCGCTGCAGGCGCCGGGCTATGCCACGCCGGCCGAGGCGCAGGCCAACGCGGGGGGGTGTGCGCTTGACGCGGGGCAGCCCGAACGGGCCGAGCGCGACCTGCGTGCCGCACTCGCGGTGGCTCCGGCCAACCCGGTCGCCCTGGAGGCGATGGCCCAGCTGAGCTTCCGCCAGGGCCGCTACATGGAGGCCCGGGCCTTCGCCGAGCGCAGGATTTCGGCTGCACCCGCAACACGTTCCGTGTTACAACTTGCGTCTCAAATCGAGGCGCGGCTGGGCGATCACGCAGCATCCGATCGCTATCTGCAGCGGATTCGACAGGAATTTCCGCAGGATGCGGGCTCCTAACTCCAGGGTTGATGCATTGTGATTGATGACCAGACTGTGAGCGCTCTCGAGACTGCGGCCGGCTGTGGCACCCGCCTTCGCCAGGCCCGCGAGGCGGCCGGACTGACCCTTGACGACGTCGGACAGCGGCTGCGCATGCCGGTCCAGGTGGTCAGGTCGCTGGAAGAAGAACAGTGGCAGAAGCTCGGTGCGCCGGTGTTCGTCCGCGGCCAGCTGCGCAGCTATGCGCGCCTGCTGAATGTGGATGTGAGCGAACTGCTGGAGCAGGCCCAGGTGGGCCCGGTGGTCCCGCCGACCCTGGTCAGCCATACCCATACCCCGCGTGCGCGCCGGATCGCCGAGAACCTCGGCCGGCGCGTGCTGTATGTCGGCATCACCGCGGTGCTGGCCGTGCCGGTGTGGTTCGCCACGCGCGGCCATTTCGATGGCGGCACGCCGTCGCCGAACACCGCCTCGCTGGACGTGATCCCGGCGACCGTGCCGGTCACCCCCGCCGCCGACGGCGCCGAGCCGGTGGCATCGACGGAGACCTCGGTGGCGTCCACCGCCAAGCCGGCCGCGACCCCGTACGTCGCCTCGCTGGCGCCGGTACCGCGTCCGGCCGCCACTGCGGCGGGTGCCGGCACCACGCTGGAGATGCAGTTCAACGGAGACAGCTGGGTCGACATCGGCGGCCCCGATGGCAGCACCGTCGAGAAGGCGCTGATCCGGTCGGGCGAGAGCCGCAGCTTCACCCCGGGCCAGGTGACCCGGGTCACTCTGGGCAACGCCTCGGCGGTCCAGGTTCAGCAGAACGGCGCTATCGTCGATCTGGCGCCCTACCAGCGAGCCAACGTGGCACGCTTTCAGGTATCCTCTGAAGGCTCCGTGGTCCCGGTTTCGCACTGAGGCGCGGTTTCACCACCTTCGATAATCCCAATGGTCCCTCCCGATGGGCGGGGCGAGAGTACGCATGGCGATCGACGATCTGCTCGACGAGCACGAACAAAGTGAACGCGTCCGCAGCTGGCTGCGGAAGAATGGCGCCAGCATCATCGGTGGCGTGGCCATCGCCATCGGCGCCATCGCCGGCTGGCAGTGGTGGCAGACGCAGCAGGGCGGCAAGCTGGCCTCGGCCAATGTCGAATACCAGAAGGCACTGGTGGGTCTGCAGCAGAACAAGCTCGACGACGCCGCCAAGGCGGTGAAGGCGCTCGAAGCCGGTCCCTCCAGCATCTACGGCGACCTCGCGGCGCTGCAGCTGGCCAAGGCCCAGGTCGACGCCGGCAAGAACGAAGAAGCCCTGGCGACGCTGCGCAGCGTGAAGGTCGAAGGAGACCTGCAGCGCGTGGTCGACCAGCGCGTGGCCCGCCTGCTGGTCGCCACCGGCAAGGCCGACGAGGCGATCTCCCTGCTGGGCAGCGCCACCGACAGCGGCAGCCTGGAGATCCACGGCGATGCGCTGATGGCCCAGGGCAAGCGCGATGCCGCCCGCGAACAGTACGAGAAGGCGTTGAAGACGCTGGACGTGGCGGCGCCGCAGCGGCGCCTGCTGGAAACCAAGGTTATGGACGCCGGCGGCACCGTCGCCGCCCCTGCGGAGTCGGTTTGATGAGTCAGAAGGTCATGATCACCCGCGTCGCCACCGTGCTGCTGCTCGGCGTGGCGCTGTCCGGCTGCAGCACCATGAAGGGCTGGTTCGCCGGCAAGGACGCGGAAGCGAAGAAGGCGCAGGAGCCGGCCGAACTGGTCAAGTTCGAGCCGACCCTGAAGGTCAACAAGGCCTGGTCGGTCAATCTGGGCAAGGGTGAGCGTCGCATCGGCGTGCGCCAGGGCCCGGCGGTGGCCAACGGTCACGTGTTCGCTGCGGCGATCACCGGTGGCGTGCACGCCATCGACCTGCAGACCGGCAAGAAGGTCTGGACCTGGGAGCCGAAGAAGGAAAAGAAGAAGGACAAGCTGCGCCTGTCCGGTGGCCCGGGTGTTGGCGAGAACCTCGTCGTGATCGGCACGCTCGACGGCCAGGTCATCGCGCTGGACATCAATGACGGCAGCGAGAAGTGGCGCGCCCGCGTGCCCGGCGAAGTGATCGCCGCGCCGGCGGTGGCCCAGGGCATGGTGTTCGTGCGCAGCAACGACGGCCGCATCACCGCCTTCGACGTGGGCAACGGCACCCAGCGCTGGTTCAACCCGAGCGAACTGCCGGCGCTGACCGTGCGTGGCAATGCGCCGGTGGTGACCGGTCCGGGCGTGCTGTTCATCGGCAGGGATGACGGCGCCATCGCCGCGCTGGCCATGCAGGATGGCCGCACCCTGTGGGAACAGAACGTGGGCAGCGCCGAAGGGCGCACCGAGCTGGAGCGCATGGCAGACATCGACGGTGCGCCGGTGCTCGATGGCAACACGCTGTTCGTGAGCAGCTTCAAGAACCAGACGATGGCCATCGAAGGCCCGACCGGTCGCCCGCTGTGGGCGCGCGACCACGGCGGTGCCGGTGGCGTGGCGGTCTCGTCGGGCAATGTGTTCGTCACCGACAACAAGGGTGGCGTGTTCGGCCTGGACAAGGCCAGTGGCGCGGCGATGTGGTCGCAGACCGGGCTCGCCCGGCGCCTGCTGACCGGCCCGGCACTGCACGGCGACTACGTGGTGGTCGGCGACTACAAGGGATACGTGCACTGGCTGCAGACGTCCGATGGCGCGATGGCGGCGCGGGCCAAGAGCGGCGGTGAAGCTCTGCTGGCCCAGCCGATCGTCGTCGACGGGGTGCTGCTGGTGCAGAACGTGGATGGCAAGCTGACCGCCTTCCGGTTGGCAAATTAATACGGAGTAATCGCGATGCTGCCTTTGGTCGCCCTGGTTGGACGGCCGAATGTCGGCAAGTCGACCATTTTCAATGCGTTGACCCGCACCCGTGACGCCCTGGTCCATGACCAGCCCGGCGTCACCCGTGATCGCAACTACGGCGTCTGCCGCCTCGACGAGGACAATCATTTCCTCGTCGTGGACACCGGCGGTATCGCCGGGGAAGACGAGGGCCTGGCGGGCGCAACCACGCGTCAGGCCCGGGCCGCTGCCGCCGAAGCCGACCTGATCCTGTTCGTCGTCGATGCCCGTGAGGGCACGTCGGCGCTGGATGACGAGATCCTGTCGTGGCTGCGCAAGCTGTCGCGTCCGACCCTGCTGCTGATCAACAAGATCGACGGCACCGACGAGATGGCCGTGCGCTCGGAATTCGCGCGCTACGGCTTCAGCGAGATGCTGACGGTTTCGGCCGCGCATCGTCAGGGCCTGGACGATCTGCTCGATGAAGTGATCCAGCGTCTGCCGGAAGAGGGCAGTGGCGAAGAGCTGGACAACGATCCGAACCGTGTGCGCATCGCCTTTGTCGGCCGCCCCAACGTGGGCAAGTCGACCCTGGTCAACCGCATCCTCGGCGAGGAGCGCATGATCGCCTCCGACGTGCCCGGCACCACCCGCGATTCGATCGCGGTGGACCTGGAACGCGATGGCCGCGAATACCGCCTGATCGACACCGCCGGCCTGCGTCGCCGCTCGCGGGTGGACGAGGTGGTCGAGAAGTTCTCGGTGGTCAAGACCATGCAGTCCATCGAGCAGTGCCAGGTGGCCGTGCTCATGCTGGACGCCACCGAAGGCGTGACCGACCAGGACGCCACCGTGCTGGGGGCCGTACTCGACGCCGGCCGCGCCCTGGTGATCGCCATCAACAAGTGGGATGGCCTGACCGAGTACCAGCGCGAGCAGGCCGAAACCATGCTGTCGCTGAAGCTGGGCTTCGTGCCGTGGGCGGAATCGGTACGCATCTCGGCCAGGCATGGCTCGGGCCTGCGTGAGCTGTTCCGTGCGGTGCACCGCGCCCACGAATCGGCGAACAAGACGTTCACCACCAGCGAAGTGAACAAGGCGCTGGAAGTGGCCTACGAGACCAACCCGCCGCCGACCATCCGCGGCCACGTCTCCAAGCTGCGTTACGTGCACCCGGCCGGGGCCAACCCGCCCACCTTCATCGTGCATGGCACGCGCCTGAAGGAGCTGCAGGAGTCGTACAAGCGCTACCTGGAGAACTTCTTCCGCAAGCGCTTCAAGCTGATCGGCACGCCGGTGGTGTTCCTGTTCCGCGAAGGTGCCAACCCGTACGAGGGCAAGAAGAACGTGCTGACCGAACGGCAGATCAAGGCCAAGCGGCGCTTGATGAAACACGTCAAGGGCAAGTAACCGGAAAGGCGACCGCAGGGCCGCCTTTTTCGTTTGACGGGGAATGGGGTCAGATCCCTTTTCCTCCGGAACAGGGATCTGACCCCTGGGACGCTCGGCGGGCAGGGCCTGCGCGATAATGGCGCCATGAGCATCCGAGAGCTTTCCCCCGCGCAGGCGCATGAGCGCCTGGCCCATGGCGCCGTGCTGATAGACGTGCGGGAGGCGCACGAGCGCGCCGGTGGCATGGCCGAAGGCGCCCGCGGTGTGGCGAGGGCGGAACTGCAGGCCGACCCGGCCGCGCACCTGCCACGCCCGGAACAGGAAATCCTGCTGATCTGCCAGACCGGCAAGCGTTCGGCCGACGCCGCGCAGGCCCTGCTCGATGCCGGCTACGCAAACGTGGCGTCGGTCGCCGGGGGCACCGTGGCCTGGCGCGAGCAGGCGCTGCCGCTGGTGCAGCCCGTGGCCAGCGCTGCCGACCGCGATTTCTTCGATCGCTACTCGCGTCACCTGCTGCTGCCGCTGGTGGGTGAGGCGGGCCAGCGTCGCCTGCAGCAGTCGCGTGTGCTGGTGCTGGGCGCGGGCGGCCTGGGGGCACCGGCCGGCTTCTACCTGGCCGCGGCCGGGGTCGGGCACCTGCGCTTCGCCGACCACGACCGCGTCGAACGCAGCAACCTGCACCGCCAGATCGTGCATACCGAAGCCAGTGTCGGCCAGCTCAAGGTCGACTCCGCACGTGAGCGGCTGCTGGCGCTGAATCCCGCCATCGACATTGAAGCCGTGCCGCAGCGGGTCACCTCCGACAACGTCGACGCGCTGCTGGACGGGGTGGACGTGGTGCTGGATGGCTCGGACAACTTCCCGCTGCGCTATCTGCTCAACGATGCCTGCATCAAGCACCGGCTGCCGCTGGTGTATGCGGCAATCGAGCGCTTCGACGGCCAGGTGAGCGTGTTCGACGCCGGCCGCCAGCGCGGCGTCGCGCCCTGCTACCGCTGCCTGTTCCCGGAGCCGCCGCCGCCAGAGTTCGCGCCGAACTGTTCCGAGGCCGGCGTGCTGGGCGTGCTGCCAGGGTTGGCCGGCGTGCTGCAGGCCACCGAAGTGTTGAAGCTGCTGCTGGGCATCGGCGAGCCCCTGGTGGGGCGTCTGCTGCGTTTCGATGCACTGGGCATGCGTTTCCGCGAAACCGGCATCGGCCCGGACCCACAGTGCCCGGTCTGCGCGCCGGGCGTGCCGTTCCCGGGCTATATCGATTACGCCGCCTTCTGCAAGGGCGGGTGATTCCGGTAGCGCCGGGCCATGCCCGGCGGGCGCAGCGGGGCCGGCACGCATATCCGCAGGGCATGGCCCGGCACCGTTAATCGTTTCAGAATGATCTAAGGGGTGGCTGCCGGCATCGTTCCACCTTCAAGACAATCCGGCGCAACATGCGTGCTATTGCCGTCATCCACATTGCTCTATCGTGGTGAGCGATTCTGGATTCCGGGGAAAGCACCGCATGGCGGTAGAAGCAGCGACCAGCGAGCTGGTCAAGGTGGTTGCCCTGCTGGGCGCGGCGGTGGTGATGGTGCCCTTGTTCCGGCGGCTGGGCCTGGGGTCGGTACTGGGCTACTTCGCCGCCGGCCTGGCGATCGGACCGTTCGGGCTGGGCTGGTTCTCCGATCCGCAGGCCATCCTGCATACGGCCGAACTCGGCGTGGTGATGTTCCTGTTCGTGATCGGCCTGGAGATGCGGCCCTCGCACCTGTGGAGCCTGCGCAAGGAAATCTTCGGGCTGGGCACGCTGCAGATCGTCACCTGCGCGCTGGTGCTGACCAGCATCGCCAAGCTGTTCGGCTTCCCGTGGCAGGTGGCCTTCATCGGTGCCACCGGCTTCGTACTGACCTCCACCGCCGTGGTGATGCAGCTGCTGGCCGAGCGCGGTGATATCGCGCTGCCATCCGGGCAGAAGATCGTCTCCATCCTGCTGTTCGAAGACCTGCTGATCGTGCCGCTGCTGGCCCTGGTGGCGTGGATGGCGCCCAGCGCGGGCAGCGCCGATGGCGAGAGCTCGCGCTGGCTGTCGGTGGCGATCGGTGTCGGTGCCATCGTCGGCCTGGTGCTGGTCGGCCGCTTCCTGCTCAACCCGCTGTTCCGCCTGCTGGCCGAATCGAAGGCACGCGAGGTGATGACCGCCGCCGCGTTGCTGGTGGTGCTGGGCGCGGCACTGCTGATGCAGCTGTCCGGCCTGTCGATGGCGATGGGCGCGTTCCTGGCCGGCGTGCTGCTGAGCGAGTCGACCTTCCGCCACCAGATCGAAGCCGATATCGAACCGTTCCGCGGCATCCTGCTCGGCCTGTTCTTCCTCAGCGTCGGCATGGCGCTGGACCTGGGCGTAGTGGCTTCGCACTGGCAGCTGATCGCCGGCCTGGTGTTGGCGCTGATGGCGGCCAAGGCACTGTGCATCTATGTCGTTGCGCGTCTGATGGGCAGTGACCACGCGCAGGCGCTGGACCGTGGCGTGCTGATGGCGCAGGGCGGCGAGTTCGCCTTCGTGCTGTTCTCCGCGGCGGCGGCCGCTGGCGTGATCGACGTGGACATCAATGCCAACTTCACCGCCGTGGTGGTGCTGTCGATGGCGCTGACCCCGCTGGTGGTGCTGGTCTACAAGCGAGTGGCACCAAAGCCGACGGTGAACCTGGAGGGCGTGGACGAGGCCGACGGCCTGTCCGGCAGCGTGCTGCTGATCGGCTTCGGCCGCTTCGGCCAGGTGGCCAGCCAGTCGCTGCTGGCGCGCGACGTGGACGTGACCATCATCGACAACGATGTGGAGATGATCCAGAGCGCGGCGCGGTTCGGCTTCAAGATCTACTACGGCGATGGCACCCGCCTGGACGTGCTGCATGCTTCCGGCGCGGCGACCGCGCGCGCGATCGCGGTGTGCGTGGACAAGGCCGACGCCGCCGACCGCATCGTCGAGCTGGTCGCGCACGAATTCCCGCAGGCCAAACTGATGGTGCGCTCGTTCGACCGCGAGCACTCGCTGCGGCTGATCCATGCCGGCGTCGATTTCCAGATCCGCGAGACCTTTGAATCGGCCGTGCTGTTCGGTCAGGCCGCCCTGGTCGAGCTGGGCGCCGACGAGGACGACGCGATCGAGATCGCCGAGCAGATCCGTCGCCGCGACGCCGAGCGTTTCGAGCTGGAAATCGCCGGCGGCGGTCTGAATGCCGGCGCCCGCATGATGTACGGCAGCAGCGCGGCCGGCGTACCGACGCCGACCCCGTTCACCGCGCCGAAGCGGGCAAGCAAGACCTTGAACCCGCAGGACGTGCCCGAAGAGGAAGAATGAGGGATGCGACCCGTAACGTCACCCGGGGTCAGCGTTCCAAGGTAGCGCCGGGCCATGCCCGGCGAGCGCAGCGGCTGCATTGGCGGTGGGCGAGGGGGCCTGAATCGGGGACAATAGCCTCCCCACCACCGCCGCCCCCGCATTCGATGAACGATTCCGCCGCCCCGCATCCTGCCCGCATCCTCGATGGCCGCCGCATCGCTGAAGACCTGCTCGACAGCCTGAAGGTGCGTGTCGATGCCCGCATCGCGGCCGGTGGCAGCCGTCCGGGGCTGGCCGTGGTGCTGGTGGGCGGCGACCCGGCCTCGACCGTGTACGTGCGCAACAAGCGCCGTGCCGCCGAGAAGGTCGGCATCGAAGCACACGATTACGACCTGCCGGCCGGCACCACCGAGGCCGAGCTGCTGGACCTGATCGACCAGCTCAATGCCGATCCGAAGATCAACGGCATCCTGATCCAGCTGCCGCTGCCGGGCATCCCCGATGCGCGCCGGCTGATCCAGCGCATCGACCCGCGCAAGGACGTCGATGGCTTCCACCCGGAAAACGTCGGCCATCTGGCCCTGCGCGAGTTCGGCCTGCGCCCGTGCACCCCGCGCGGCATCACCACGCTGCTGGGCCACACCGACCAGCCGGTGCGCGGCCGCAACGCCACGATTGTGGGTGTCAGCAACCACGTCGGCCGCCCGATGGGCTTGGAACTGCTGATTGCCGGCTGCACCGTCACCAGCTGCCACAAGTTCACCCCGAAGGACGTGCTGGAACAGGCCGTGCGCAACGCGGACATCCTGGTGGTGGCGGTGGGCCGCCCGGGCATCGTGCCGGGCGAGTGGGTGAAGCCGGGCGCGGTGGTGATCGACGTCGGCATCAACCGGTTGGATGACGGCCGCCTGGTGGGCGACGTCGGCTTCGATGCGGCGGCGCAGCGGGCGAGCTGGATCACCCCGGTGCCGGGCGGTGTCGGCCCGATGACCGTGGCCACGTTGATGCAGAACACCCTGGAAGCGGCGGAAGCCTCCTGAGGGTAGCGGGGGGGGGGGGGGGGGGGGGGGGGGGGGGGGGGGGGGGGGGGGCGGCCGGCCCGGCCCGGCGCCCCCCGCGGGGGGGGGGGGGGGGGGGGGGGGGGGGGGGCGCCGCGCGGCGCGC
>NZ_JBRRES010000027.1:0-66970 GCF_056760395.1 Stenotrophomonas sp. STEN009
TAGTTCCCAATGTCCCGCGCGCCCCCCCCCCGCTTGTAATCCCGGGTTAAATCCCCATTTTCCCGGGGGGGGTTGGGGGGGGGGCTCCCCCCCCCCCCCCCCCCCCATCGCCTCCGATCTTTGCGGCTGGGGAGCCGCAGGGTGGGCTCCGGCCCACCGTGGTAGAGCGGACCGTGGGTCCGTTGATCCAGGGGCAAGAGAGACCGGATACGCGACATGGGCCGCCCTCCCTCCCGCGTCGGTCGTGCAAGGAGAGAGGCACGACCGTCCCGGCCCCGTTCGTGTCCGGTGCAACAGCCACGGCCATCGATGTGATGGCCCCGTGGTTGCCTGATGCCATCGCGCGTTGGCGCGCTGGCCCCATCCACCATCGGGACATGCGCATGAAACTGATCTCCGCCATCATCCGACCGTTCAAGCTCGACGAGGTCCGCGAGGCCCTCTCCGATGCTGGCGTGTCGGGCATCACCGTGACCGAAGTGAAAGGCTTCGGCCGCCAGAAGGGCCATACCGAGCTGTACCGCGGCGCAGAGTACGTCGTCGATTTCCTGCCCAAGATCAAGATCGAAACCGTGGTCACCGACGAGCGCGCCGATGCGGTGATCGAGGCGATCCAATCGTCGGCAGGTACCGGCAAGATCGGTGACGGCAAGATCTTCGTCACCGCCGTCGAACAGGTCATCCGCATCCGCACCGGCGAAATCGGTGCAGACGCGCTGTAACCCCCTTCCGGAGACTCCCCCAATGAAGATGCGCCTTCTTACCGGGTGGCAAGCCCGGTTCCATCTCGTGTGCCTGCTGATGCTGCTCAGCGCGCTGGCCGCGGGCGTCTGGCCGGGCAACGCCCACGCCCAGGCCCAGGTGACACCGTTGAGCAGTGAACCGGTAGCGGTCGAGCCGCTGCAGGCACCGGCCGCCGCCGCTCCCGCGGCTGCCGAGGCTGCGGCCCCGGCCTTCGATCACGGCGACGTCGCCTGGATGCTGACCTCCACCCTGCTGGTGCTGTTGATGGTGGTGCCGGGCCTGGCCCTGTTCTACGGCGGCCTGGTGCGTTCGAAGAACGTGCTGTCCGTGCTGAGCCAGATCCTGGTGGTGTTCTCGCTGGTGCTGCTGCTGTGGGTGTCCTACGGCTACAGCGCGGTGTTCAGCGCCGGCAATCCGTTCTTCGGTTCATTCACCGAGTTCGCGTTCCTGAAGGGCTTCACGCCCGACTCGGTGGGCAACACGCCGATCGCGGGCCTGCCGGATTATCTGTTCGTCGCCTTCCAGTCGACTTTCGCCGGCATCACCACCGCGCTGATCGTCGGTGCCTTCGCCGAGCGCATCAAGTTCCGTGCGGTGCTGCTGTTCTCGGCATTGTGGTTCACCTTCAGCTACATCCCGATGGCGCATATCGTCTGGGGCGGTGGCTACCTGGGTGAGCTGGGCGCGATCGACTTCGCTGGCGGTACCGTGGTGCACATCAACGCCGGCGTTGCCGGCCTGGTCGCCGCGTGGTTCGTCGGCAAGCGCCTCGGCTACGGCCAGACCGCGCTGAAGCCGCACAACGTACCGTTCACCTACATCGGCGCGATGCTGCTGTGGGTGGGCTGGTTCGGCTTCAACGCCGGCTCCGCCGCCGCGGCCGATACCGTGGCATCGCTGGCCTTCCTCAACACCGTGCTGGCCACCGCCGCCGCAGTGCTGGGCTGGACGCTGGTGGAAGCCATCGGCAAGGGCAAGCCGTCGGCGCTGGGTGCGGCCTCCGGCGCGGTGGCCGGCCTGGTCGGCATCACGCCCGCGTGCGGCACGGTCGGGCCGCTGGGGGCCATCGTCATTGGTTTCGTCGCCGGCACCGTCTGCGTGTGGGGCGTCACCGGTCTCAAGCGCCTGCTGAAGGTGGATGACACGGCCGACGTGTTCGGCGTGCACGGCGTCGGCGGCATCGTCGGCGCGATCCTCACCGGTGTGTTCAGTGCGCAGTCGCTGGGCGGCACCAAGGCCGATCTGGATATCGGCCACCAGGTGTGGGTGCAGGTGGTCAGCGTCGGCCTGACGGTGGTCTGGTCCGCCGTGGTGACCGCGGTCATCCTGCTGCTGGTGAAGGTGGTGGTCGGCCTGCGCGTGACCGAAGAGGCCGAACGTACCGGCCTGGACGTCACCTCGCACGGCGAATCCGCGTACGAGGCCTGATGCAGGGGCGGGCGGTCCGGAAGGGCCGCCCGCACGCTGTGCAGCCGGGCCATGCCCGGCTGCGTCCGTCAGGGCACCGGCCACGCGCCGCGTGCGCCTCCATGCACGATCCATCCCGATCGCGCACAATCAGGGGCATGCACCCGATCCGCACGTCCCTGCTGCTCTCGGCCTGCCTGCTGCTGGCCGCCTGTGCGTCCGCTCCGCCGGAGCCGCGCAATCCGCTCGCGACCTGGGTGCCCTCGCCGAACCACAACGCGCGGGGGCCGGTCATCATCGTCATCCACCACACCGAACAGGATTCGGTGCAGCAGAGCCTGCGCACGCTGCGCACCGCCAACAGTGGCGGCCGGGTCAGCGCGCATTACCTGATCGGCGCCGATGGCCATCGCTACCAGCTGGTGAGCGATCAACGTCGTGCCTGGCATGCCGGCACGGGCCGATGGGGCACCATCACCGACCTCAACTCGGCGTCCATCGGCATCGAGCTGGACAACAACGGCCGCACACCCTTCAGCGCGGCGCAGATCGAATCGTTGATCGTGCTGCTGCGCGACCTCACCGCGCGCCTGGACATTCCGCCGCGGCAGGTCATCGGTCACGCCGACCTGGCGCCGACGCGCAAGCAGGATCCCAGCCGCTTCTTCCCGTGGCAGCAGCTGGCAGAGGCCGGCTTCGGCGTGTGGCCGCGTGCCAGCGATGGTCCCGCACCGGAAGGCTTCGATGCCTGGAATGCGCTGGCCCGCTTCGGTTACCCGCTGGAGGATAGGGACGCGGCGGTGGCCGCGTTCCACCGTCGATTCCGTGGCAGCGATGATCTGCCGAAGACGCTGGATGCGGAAGACGCGCGCATCCTGTACTCGCTGCTGCTGCAGACGCCGTGACCGGCAGCGCCGGGTCGGAATGCCGGTAGCGCCGGGCCATGCCCGGCGAGCGCACAGCGCGGGATCCGCTTTCCGCGGGCCATGGGCCGGCGCTTCACCTGCATGAGGTTGCCGGGCCAGCACCCGCCCCACTACATTGCGACCATGATCACTGTTAAGTCGTTGCCGCGCGCGCTGCTCCTCCTGCTCGGTGCAGCCCTGCTCGCCGCGTGTTCCACCACCGGCACCCGCCCAGGCACGCCTGCCGCTGCCACGCCCGCTGCGGCCACCTACGCCAGGGTTGAATGGAATGCGCTGCCACCGGTCTCGGACAGCGACCTGCAGGCCGGCTTCGTCGCCTGGCGCAGCAGCTGCACCCGCCTGAAGAACGATGCGGTCTGGGCCAGACCCTGCGCCACAGCCGCTGCGGTTTCAGACAAGGACCCGGCCGCCATCCGCCAGTTCCTGCAGCGTGATCTGGACGTCTATGCGCTGCGTGCGGGTGGCCAGCAGGCCGAAGGCCTGATCACCGGCTACTACGAGCCGATCTACCCCGGCAGCCTCAGCCGCACGGACACGGCAACAGTGCCGGTCTATGGCACCCCCGATGATCTGATCGTGGTGCAGCTGGACAGCGTCTACCCCGAACTGAAGGGCAAGCGCCTGCGCGGCCGCCTGGACGGCAAGGTACTCAAGCCCTATGACGACGCAGGCACCATCGCCGGCAAGGGTGCCAAGGCGCCGGTACTGGCCTGGCTGACCGATCCGATGGACCTGCAGCTGCTGCAGATCCAGGGCTCGGGCCGGGTGCGCCTGGCCGATGGCACGCAGGTGCGGCTGGCCTACGCCGAGCAGAACGGCCATCCCTATCGCGCCATCGGCCGCTGGCTGGTGGAGCAGGGCGAGCTGCGCAAGGAAGACGTCACCATGGACGCCATCCGCACGTGGGCGAAGGCCAATCCCGCGCGTGTTCCGGAGCTGCTGCGCAGCAATCCCAGCTACGTGTTCTTCGTGCGCAGCGCCGACAGCCCGGAAGGCCCGCGCGGTTCGTTGAACGTACCGCTGACTGCCGGCTACAGCGTTGCCGTGGATCGCACCGTGGTACCGCTGGGCAGCCTGCTGTGGCTGTCGACCACCCGTCCGGACGGTACGCCGCTGGTACGCCCGGTGGCCGCGCAGGATACCGGTGGCGCCATTGCCGGCGAAGTCCGCGCCGACCTGTACTGGGGCACCGGTGATGCCGCTGGGAAGCTGGCCGGCGACATGAAGCAGCAGGGCAGCCTGTGGATGCTGTGGCCGAAGGGTGTGGCATTGCCGGCCCGCTGACCGCTGACCGCTGACCGCTGACCGCTGACCGGGCCGCGGCGATGCCCGCGCGAGGTAGCGGTCGCGGGCCATGGGGATTGGCGGACGAATGGTCAAATTTTAAGGACTTTACGTAGCAAACAGTCCCGGAAAGGGGCGCAAAGTGGACCTGTCGAAACCCACTCACTTCGCAGGAGATTCCACCATGAACACCGTCACCCGCACCCTGGCCGCCACTGCCCTGGCTCTGTCCCTGCAGGCCGGCCTGTCCGCCCAGGCTGCGCAAGCGGCGCCCTCCACCGCCGTCACCGCCGTCGCCCGTACCGCCAGCACCCTCACCACCGCCGATGGCGTGCAGCTCTACTACAAGGACTGGGGTCCGAAGGATGGCCCGGTGGTCACCTTCAGCCACGGCTGGCCGCTGGACTCGGACAGCTGGGAATCGCAGATGATCTTCCTGGCCGACCATGGCTACCGCGTGATCGCGCATGACCGCCGCGGTCATGGACGCTCCAGCCAGCCGTGGGAAGGCAACGACATGGACCACTATGCCGATGACCTGGCCACGGTGATCAACACGCTGGATCTGCATGACGTGACGCTGGTGGGCTTCTCCACCGGGGGGGGCGAAGTGGCGCGCTACATCGGCCGCCATGGCACCGGCCGGGTGAAGAAGGCCGTGCTGATCAGCTCGGTGCCGCCGCTCATGCTCAAGACCGCCGACAACCCCGGCGGCGTACCGATCGAAGTGTTCGATGGCCTGCGCAAGGCGCAGCTGGAAAACCGCTCGCAGCTGTACCGCGACATTCCCTCCGGCCCGTTCTATGGCTTCAACCGCCCGGGCGCGAAGGTCTCGCAGGCCATGATCGACGCCTGGTGGGCGCAGGGCATGCTGGGCGGGCACAAGAACACCTACGATTCGATCGCCGCATTCTCGGCAACCGATTTCCGCCAGGACCTGAAGAAGTTCGACGTGCCGACGCTGGTGATCCACGGTGATGACGATCAGATCGTGCCCATCGACGTTGCCGGCCGCATGTCGGCCAAGCTGATCAAGGGCGCCCGCCTGATCGTCTACCCGGGTGCGCCGCATGGCCTGACCGAAACCCACAAGGACAAGGTCAACCAGGACCTGCTGGCCTTCCTGCAGCAGAAGTGAGTGCAGGGCCCCGGCGGTGAGCCGGGGCCTTCTGCCGTGATCGACGGGCGCATGGCAGGTCATCGCAGGGCCCCTGCGGTGCCCGCTGGGCGATAATGCCGCCCTCTGAACTCTCCGGCTGCCTCCACAGCCAGGACTCCGGCAATGAAGAACGCAAAGAAGTACTACAAGCACTGGGCCGAATCGGGCCTCGGCAAGGGCAACGTGCTGATGGAAGCACGGGGCGACAGGATCGTCCGCCAGGTGGAGATCTACGGCTCCAAGCTGGTATGGGCCGATGAAAACGGCCAGAGCGATGACCGTTTCATGCTGGCCGACCAGCCCGTCTCGTTCCTGGATTTCGATTCCGACGACGAGATCAGCGCGCGCGAATTTGAAATCGCGTGGAAGAAGGCCAAGGAAGCGACCGGTTATCCGTCTGCCTGACGGCCGGCAGACCGGCGCCCCCGATGGCTGCCAGAACTGAAATGTTATAAAGTTTCATTTTTGGCACTCCATCTCCTCCCCCATGAAGACCCCCACGCTGCTGGCCGCCCTGGCGGCGGCTCCCCTTGCCCCTGACGCATTGGCGCAGTCAGCCGACGCGGCGCTCACCCTGGGCAAGGTCGATGTCCACCAGCACCGGGAAGGCGCCCTCAGCGCGCACCAGGTACTCACCTCCGTTGACGTTCTGGGCGCAGACCAGATTGAAGACCGCACCGTGTCCCACAGCTGGGAACTGCTGGGGCAGATGCCCGGCATCCAGCTGACCGAAACACGCCAGGGTGCCGAGTCGGGCAAGGTCAGCTTCCGCGCCTTCAATGGCGAGGGTTACCTCAATGCCATCAAGACCCTGATCGATGGCATCCCGAGCAACGTCAACAGCGGCAACCAGCGCTTCATCGACATGCTGTTCCCGCTGGAAATCAGCTACATCGAGGTGGTGCGCGGGACCAACGATCCGCGTTATGGGCTGCACAACATCGGTGGCAACGTGAACTTCGGTACTCGCCAGGGCGGCAGTTACACCGATGCACGGCTGGCCTATGGCAGCTACAACACGCGCGATGCGCAGCTGGCGGTGGGCCGCGAATCCAACGGCTTCGCGCAGAACTACTTCATCGGCACCCAGGCCAGCGACGGTTATCGCGAGCACGACACCTCCAGGAAGTATTCGCTGGGTGGCAAGTGGTTCTACGGTTCACTGGACGATGGCCTGCGCGTGGGCCTGACCGCGCGCGCCTATCACCACGAGGCGGACGAGCCCGGCTTCATGACGGCCGAGGAACTGCGCACGCACCGCCGTGGCAGCGACCTGCGCAACGCCCATGACGGCGACGACCGCGACATGCGCCAGTTCGCCGCGCATCTGGACCTGAAGCTGTCCGACGCGCTCGTTCTCGGCACCCGGCTGTACTACAACCGTTACCAGGACGATCGGCGCGTGACCTTCAGCGACCTGCCCACCGGCAACCTGCCGCGCCAGCGGCGGCTGTGGGACGAGCGCCAGGCCGGCCTGCTCACCACGCTTACCTGGCAGCCCGCAGCCACGCTGACGGTGGAGAGCGGGTTGAACTACGAGCAGCAGGACAACGGTTACATCCGCGAGCGGTATGCCTACGCCGAACCCACCGATTTCACCCGCCCGCCGGCCCGCGTGCAGAACGACGACCGCCACAGCTTCGACAACGTGGGCGCTTATCTGCAGGCCATCTATCAGCCAGCCGCCGCCTGGAAGATCGTGCCGGCCTATCGCGTGGACCGCTTCAGTGGCCGCACGCGGTTGATGGATGGCACCCGCGGGCGGCTGCAGGACTACGGCACCATCGGCCAGCCCAAGCTGAGCGTCATCCACAGCCTGGGCGACACCACCCACGTCTACGCGAACTGGGGCCGCACGTTCCAGGTGCTGACCGGCGCCACCGCGCCGGCCTATCTCACGCCCGGGCAGACGCCGATGCGTCCTTCCACCAACACCGGCATGGAGCTGGGCCTGAAGTTCCAGCCCTTTGACGGCGCCCAGGCCCGCCTGGCGGCATGGCAGCAGGATGCGGAGAACGAGGTATCCAACATGCCGGCCACCGGCACCACCGTCACCCTGGGCAAGACCCGGCGCCGTGGCGTGGACGCGCAGTTGAGCCTGCAGGTGGGCGACGACTGGACAGTGTGGGCCTCGCATGCGTACCAGGAAGCGAAGATCACCCGCGACAACCGCGCCCCCGGCGTGTCCCTGCAGGGTCGCGAAGTGGCCGCCACCCCGCGCCACATCAGCAACCTGGGCGTGGACTACCAGGTCAGCCAGGCACTGCGGCTGGGCCTGCAGGCGCGCGCGCAGGGCGACTACTACCTGGAAGAGCGCAACGTGGCCGGCAGGTTCGGCGGCTTCGCCGTGCTCGACCTTACTGCCGCGTACCGGATCAATCCGCGCTGGAGCGTGGACCTGCAGCTGAAGAACGTCACCGGACGCGAGTACGCCTACGCGTGGTACGACAGCTTCTTCTGGGACAGTGCCCGGCCGATGTTCTCGCCTGCCCCCGGCCGCACCGTCTTCGTCGGCCTCAGCATGAAGCTGTAGCCCGGCGGGGCGCTTCGGGCTGCGGAAGGAACGCATCTGCCACGCTTTTGCACTACATTGGTGCAATGTCCGACCCCGCGCCGCCACCGTCCCTCGATGCCCTGGGTACCCCCTTGGCCTGGGCCGCTGCCGACGGCCGCATCACCGGCTGCAATCCGGCCTTCGGCCGCTGGCTGGGCGTCAGCGGCCGTCGCCTGCTGGGCCAGCCCCTGGCGGCGCTGGAGGTGCAGGGCGAGGCGCTGGCCCACTTCCTGGCCCGCGACGAGCGTGACAGCCTGCGCCTGCACCGGCTGGCACTGGCGGTACCGGGAGAGGCACCCCGCTTCGCCGAAGGCTGGATGAGCCGCCGTGATGATGGCGGCTGGCTGCTGGAGGCGCATCCGGTCGATGAGTTCCCCGGGCTTGATCCCACCCAGGCCTTGCCGAGCGCACTCAGCGCGGCGCTGAAGGGCCTGGCCCACGAACTGCGCAACCCGCTGGCTGGCCTCAAAGGCGCGGCGCAGCTGCTGGCGCGCCGTGCCGCACAGCGCGATGCCAGCGAGCGCGAACTGATCGAGCTGATCGGTTCGGAGATCGAACGCCTCAACGGGTTGCTTGACCAGCTGCTGTCGCCGGCGCCGGCCGCACCGCATGCCGCCTTGAACATCCATGCAGCACTGGAGCGCGTGCTGCGCCTGGCCGAGAACGAAGCGGGCTGGGCGGTGCGCCTGCAACGCGACTACGACCCCAGCATTCCCGAGCTGGATGGCGACGCCGACCGCCTTACCCAGGCAGTGTGGAACCTGGTGCGCAATGCGATCCAGGCCGGCGCGGGCACCATCACCCTGCGCACGCGCGTGGAGCATGGTGCGCGGGTTGCCGAGCGGCTGCATACGCTGGCGCTGCGGCTGGAGATCGCCGATGACGGTCGCGGCGTACCCGAGGAGCTGGCCGAACATCTGTTCCTGCCCCTGGTCAGTGGTCGCGCCGAAGGCACCGGCCTGGGCCTGGCGCTGGCCCAGCAGGTCGCGCGCGAGCATCGCGGCACGCTGACCTACCGCTCGCGGCCCGGCCACACCGTATTCACCCTGCTGCTGCCGATCGGCAGCGGCACCGTTCCGGCCGAGGAGGCCCCGCGCGATGTCTGACGCGTCCCCTTCACCCCAGCGGATCTGGGTGGTCGACGATGACCGCGCCGTGCGCTTCGTGCTGTGCACCGCGCTGCGCGAGGCGGGCTACCGGGTCGATGATTTCGACAGCGCCGCCGCCGCCCTGCAGGCGCTGGCCGAGGGGTCTCCGCCGGCACTGCTGTTCACCGATGTGCGCATGCCCGGCGATGACGGCCTGGTGCTGCTCGACAAGCTCAAGGCTGCCTTGCCACAGCTGCCGGTGGTGGTGATGTCGGCCTACACCGATGTCGCCAGCACGGCGGGCGCCTTCCGCGGCGGCGCGCACGAATTCCTGTCCAAGCCGTTCGATCTGGATGACGCCGTAGCGCTGGCCCAGCGCGTGCTGCCGGCGGTCGCGCCGGCACTGGCCGCGCCGGTACCGGCCACGGAGGCCTCCGCCGACCCGTCGCCGCAGCTGGTTGGCGATACGCCGCCGATGCGCGCGCTGTTCCGCGCCATCGGCCGGCTCGCGCAGGCGCCGCTGGCGGTGCTCATCACCGGTGAAACCGGCACCGGCAAGGAACTGGTGGCCAACGCGCTGCACCGCGAATCGCCGCGTGCGCAGGGCCCGTTCGTGGCATTGAACACCGCCGCCATTCCCGCCGAGCTGCTGGAGAGTGAACTGTTCGGCCATGAAGCCGGTGCATTCACCGGCGCACAGCGCCGGCACATCGGCCGCTTCGAGCAGGCCGACGGTGGCACCCTGTTCCTCGATGAAATCGGCGACATGCCCCTGCCGCTGCAGACGCGCCTGCTGCGCGTGCTGGCGCAGGGCGAGTTCTTCCGTGTCGGCGGTCGCGAACTGATCCGCGTCGATGTGCGCGTGATCGCAGCGACCCACCAGGACCTGGAAGGACGGGTGGCGCAGGGGCTGTTCCGCGCCGACCTGCTGCATCGCCTGGACGTGGTGCGCCTGCAGCTGCCGCCGCTGCGTGAGCGCCGCGAGGACATCGCGCAGCTGGCCACCACCTTCCTGGCGGCGGCCGCACGCCGGCTGGATACGCCGACCAAGCGCTTGACCGCCGCTGCCTTGCAGGCGCTGCGCGAGCACGACTGGCCGGGCAATGTGCGCGAACTGGAGAACGTGTGCTGGCGGATGGCCGCACTGGCCGCCGCCGACACCATCGGCGTGGCCGACGTGGATACCGCGCTCAACCGGGCACGCACCCGGCGCAGCAGCACCGGCGGCACCGACCCGGGGCAGTGGGAGGCGCTGCTGTCGGAGTGGGCGCGGCGGCAACTGGCGGAGGGCGTGGAAGGGCTGCATGCGCAGGTGCGCGAGCGCGTCGATCACGCCCTGCTGGACGCTGCCCTGCAGATCACCCACGGTCGCCGCGCGGAAGCAGCGGCGCGGCTGGGCCTGGGCCGCAACACGCTGACCCGCAAGCTGGGCGCAGGCCGCCGCCGCGGCCCCCATTGAACGGTCCCTGCACGCGATCCTCGCATCCGCTTGCCGAACCGTTGATCCCTCATGGACGATGCCGTCCGTAGTGTCACCTGCAAGGAGTCTTCGATGCGCCTGTTACCTGCCCTTCTTCCGCTGTCCGCCGCCGCGCTGCTGTCCGCGTGTGGCAGTACGCCGAAGCCGCAGCCCACGCCACCGCCGCCGGTCGTGACCAGTACCGCACAGCAGGCCGAGGCGAATCTGGCCCCGGCGTCGGCCAGCATCGTCAGTGGCCGGCTGGTGCTGAAGGTCGAACCGGCAGGCGTACATATCACCGGCCTGGTCGGTGGCCTGCAGCCGATGCAGCAGGCAGGCTTCCATATCCACGAGCGTGGTGATTGCAGCGCTGTGGATGCCAGCAGTGCGGGCAATCACTTCAATCCCGGCGGGGTCGCGCACGGTCGCGCCGGTGCCGGCACGCATCACCTGGGCGACATCGACAACCTGCGTGCCGATGCCCAGGGCCGCGCCAACGTCGACATCCACCTCAAGGGCGTTACTCTGGGCGGAGGCGCCGCCACCGATATCGCAGGACGCGCATTGGTCGTGCATGCCAATGCCGATGACTATCGCAGCCAGCCTGCCGGCAATGCCGGCGTTCGCATCGCCTGCGGCGTGATCCGCGTGACGCGCTGATCGCCGCCGGCCATATTCCAAGGAGAGCATCCATGCGTCTGATCCATACTTCGCTGTTCGCGGCCATCGCCGCCCTGGGCCTGGCGGCCTGCGGCAAGCCGGCCGACACCCCGCAGACCGAGACGCAGCCGGCCGCGCCGGCCGAGAGCGCAACCACCCAACCGGCGCCCGCTGCAGAACCGGCGTCCACCGCCGATGCCTCGGCCACGGCCGAGCTGGCACCCACCCAGGGCAACGAGACCAAGGGCAGCGTCACCTTCAAGCGGGTTGACGGCAAAGTGCACGTCACGGGCCAGATCAGTGGCCTGAAGCCCGGCAGCGAACACGGTTTCCACATCCACGAGAAGGGCGACTGCAGTGCGCCGGACGGCACCAGCGCCGGCGGTCATTTCAACCCGGGCAAGCAGGACCATGGCAGCGTGGCCAGTGACCCGCACCACGGTGGCGACATGCCCAACATCAAGGCCGACGACAAGGGCGTGGCCACCATCGATGGCCCGGTGTCGAGCAACGTGAACATCGGCAAGGGCGATGATTTCGACATCATCGGCCGTGGCCTGATCGTCCACGCCGATCCGGATGACTACACCAGCCAGCCGACCGGCAACGCCGGTGCGCGCCTGGCCTGCGCAGTGATCCAGAAGGCCCCGTAAGGCCGGCCCCGCTGGATTGGAAAACGCCGGCGCAGGCCGGCGTTTTTCTTTGCATCCCTTTCTGTAGAGCCGAGCCCAGGCTCGGCTGCTTTTCCGGCGGCCTGAGCCGAGCATGGGCTCGGCTCTACAACACGCGGCCGCCGTTTCCTTTTCAGCGCGCCAGCAACTCGCGCGCGTCCTGTCCCGCCTCGCAATGCACGAATAGCACCGGCACACCGTGTGCTTCCAGCACTGCCGCCATCTGCCGCTGGCGCATCAGGAACTGCTCATAGATGCCCTGCAGGCGATCGCAGTCGCCACTGTCATGACTGTAGTGGGCGCACCAGCCGGCCGGATCGAACAACGCCATGCGCGCCTCGCCATGGCTGTAGCGCAGCAACGGCTCCGGTGCGGCCTCAAGCCATTCATCCTCGCCCGGCGCCATGATCGCTGTCTCGATCAACGGCCACAGCGCGGCCAGGCCCTGGTTGTCGTACTGCATCGACATCATCGCGGCCAGATCGTTCACGGTGAAATAGCGCGCATGCTCGATGCGGGCACCGAAACTGTTCTGCGCCATCAGCGCGGTATCGGCATGGGCCATGCCATTGGCCAGCAGCACCTCTTCCAACGCATCGGCCACCGCACGGGTGGTCGCCACATCACTGCCGGTCAGCAGGAACGGCAGCACACGCAGGCCGCCACCCACCAGCGTCGCATCGGCCTGGAACGGCAGCGGCACATCGCCATTGGCATCGGTACCGAAGGCCAGCAGCCGCGGGCCCTGGTTGCGGCCCGGCGCGCGCATCTGCAGTTCTTCCAGACGGCGATGGATCGGCCAGCCCGGGCGCAGCACTTCGGCCGGGTCGAAATGGGCGGCGGCCAGGACCAGGTCCAGCTCGGCCACGGCCGGTACCAGCTTGGACAGGTCGCGGCCGACGCGCTCGGCCAGTTCACCGGCCTGGTCTGCGCTGAGTACCGCCTGGCGGGGGATCTCGCCGCCGGCCAGTTCCAGGGCCAGCACGCCAAGGGCATTCATCGCGGGGTCGGGTTTGCTCATGGTTCCACGGTTGGCCCATCACAGGGCGGCAGCTACACTTGGCCCCATTATGCCTGCTCTGTCGTGCAGGCCATGTTGCAGACACCCTCATCCATGCCAGGTATCTCCATGCCCAACGCTCGTCCCGTCGCCATTCTCGGTGGCGTCCGCATTCCGTTCTGCCGCCAGAACACCGCGTATTCGGATGTCGGCAACCTCGGCATGTCGGTACGCACGCTGGGTGCGCTGGTCGAACGCTTCGGCCTGCACGGCCAGCAGCTGGGTGAAGTGGCGATGGGTGCGGTAATCAAGCACTCCAGCGACTGGAACCTGGGCCGCGAAGCCACGCTGTCCTCCGGACTGTCGCCGCTCACCCCGGGCATCACCCTGCAGCGTGCCTGCGGCACGTCGCTGGACAGCATCATCACCGTCGCCAACAAGATTGCCCTGGGCCAGATCGAATCGGGCATCGGCGGCGGGTCGGACACCACTTCCGACGTGCCGATCGTGTACGGCAAGAAGCTGCGTGCACGCCTGCTGGCCGCCAACCGCGCCAAGAGCACCGGCGACAAGATCCGCGCGCTGACCTCCGGCTTCAAGTTCTCCGAACTCAAGCCCGAGTTCCCGGGCGTGGCCGAACCGCGCACCGGCAAGAGCATGGGCGATCATTGCGAGGACATGGCCAAGGAATGGAACATCTCGCGTGACTCGCAGGACGAGTGGGCGGTGTCCTCGCACAAGAAGCTGGCCGCCGCCTATGAGCGTGGCTTCTTCAACGACCTGATCGCGCCGTTCCGCGGCGTGGAGCGCGACAACATCCTGCGCCCGGATACCTCGCTGGAAAAGCTGGCCACGCTGAAGCCTGCGTTCGACAAGGTGTCCGGCCGCGGCACCCTGACCGCCGCCAACTCCACGCCGCTCACCGATGGTGCCGCGGCGGTGCTGCTGGCCAGCGAGGAATGGGCCCGCGCCCACGGGCACGAGCCGCAGGCCTACCTGCGCGATGCGCATGTCTCGGCCGTCGATTTCGTGCACGGCGAAGGCCTGCTGATGGCACCGACCGTGGCCGTGCCTGAGATGCTCAAGCGCAATGGCCTGACCCTGCAGGACTTCGACATCTACGAAATCCACGAAGCGTTTGCCGCACAGGTGCTGTGCACCCTGCGCGCGTGGGAGAGCGAGGATTACTGCCGCAACCGGCTGGGCCTGGAGGCACCGCTGGGCCGCATCGATCCGGACAAGATCAATCTGCTGGGCTCGTCGCTGGCTACCGGTCACCCGTTTGCCGCTACCGGTGCGCGTGTGATCGCCACGGCCGCAAAGCAGCTGGCCGAACGCGGCGGCGGCCGCGCGCTGGTGTCGATCTGCACGGCAGGCGGCATGGGCGTGGTGGCGATCGTCGAGCGCTGATCGCTGCAGAAGGCTGTACATGGAAAAGCCGCCCGGATGGGCGGCTTTTTCGTTGCGGACCCGGTGGGGTGCCGATCCTTCGCCGGCACTGCACCGATCAGGGAAGACGGGGGTTGCCGAACTCGTCGCGCTCTTCGTTGGCGTTGTACACCGGGGGTTGCGGCACCGTCGGCAGATCTTCCACGGTGGCGCGCGGCGGCACTTCATCGGCACCGGCCCCTGCCGTGCGCACCAGCGCCACACTGTCCTCGCCGCGCTGCAGGCGCAGCGCGTTGGCCAGGCACTGTGCAGCCAGGGCATGTTCACCCCGCTGGGCGAACAGCTCACCCAGCGCTTCCCAGGCCGGGGCACCGGCGCCGCTGGCGATCGCTTCGTGCAGGAACGTATCGGCAGCGTCCCATTGCTGCTGGGCCAGGGCGACGCGGCCCTGTGCCAGGCGCAGCGCCGCCGAATCGTCATGCACGTTGCGCCAGCGCTGCAGGTTGGCCTGGCGGGTGGCGAGGCGTTCGGCGGGCAGGCGGCCATACAGGGCCACCAGTTCGTCGTCCCAACGCTGGTCCAGGGCGTGCTCCAGCGCCAGCAGCGCCGGCTCGTCCCAGTTCAGCGCCACCGCGCGGCTGGCATAGGCGCCCACCACGTCGGGGGTCGGCCGCAGCGCTTTCGGCGTGGCTTCCCACTGCGCGGCCAACGCATTGACGTCGGCCGCTTCCAGCAGCGCCTGCGCGGCCAGGCGCGCTTCCAGTTCGCTGTTGGATTCGGCCGGCAGCACCTTGCTCTGACGCAGGGCGCCCAGCTGTCCATACGCTTCGTGCGCACGACCGGCGCGGGCCAGTGCCTCGGTGCGCAGCCACAGGCCACGCGGCGGAAGCGGCTGGATCGCGGCCACATCCAGCACGTTGATCGCGTCCACCGGCAGGTCGCGCGCCAGCAGCTGCTCGGCGCGCAGCAGCGCCTGCAGGGTGGCATCGGATTCACCCAGCCGCTGCAGCAGCGCCTCACCTGCGCTGGCGTCAGCACGTGCCTGTGCACTGCGCACGGCATTGGCCAGCGCCACCGCGCTCACTTCCGGATCCTTGGCGGCGCCGTCGAGCAGCTTTTCCGCACGCTGCCATTGGCCGTGCTCGTAAGCCTGCAGGCCATCGATCAGGCGCACCCGGCCCTGCTTGCGGCGGTAGCGGCCCCACGCACGGAACGGTGCGGCGATCAGGCTCCACAGCAGCCACAGCACCAGCACTGCAATCACCGTCAGCAGCGCCACCTTCGGCAGATTGCTGTGATAGTCGTAGCCGCCATAGCGCAGAATCACTTCGCCGTAGCGGTTGAGATCGTCGGTGCCGAGCCATTGCGCGGCGACCACACCAATGGCCACGGCCAGCAACAGCACGACCAGGGATTGCAGGGGTTTCATTCGGGTAGCCTCCGGTCGGTCTGGGTGCGCAGCTGTTGCAGGGTGCTGCCTAGGACGGTGTTGCTGGTCTGCAAGGGAAGCTCGCGCAAGGCCTGCAGTTCAGCACGCTGCGCGCGCAGGGCCGGTGAATCCGGCCAGCGCCGCTGTGCCCACTGCTCCACGCGCGACAGCGCGGCGTCACGGCCGGCACGGTCGCCGCGCTCGATCGCCGCCCGGGCCAGGGTCAGTTCCAGTTGCAGTGCATCGTCGGCGTTGCGCCGTTCGGCGGCGGTCAGCGGACCGTTCTGGCGGCTCGGGCTGATATCGACGAAGGGCGCCAAAGCGGCCTGCCACCACGGTCGCGTCTGGTCGCCGGCCGGCGTACTGGCCACCTGGGTCGGCAGCCCCTGCAGGGCGCCGGCCAACGCATCCAGTCGCTGCAGCGCCTGAACGCGGGGTCCGGCACCCAACGCATCGAGGGCATCGCGCTCCTGTACCAGCGCCTGGCGCAGGTTCAGGCCCTCGCTGTCGGGCAGCGCGGCCAGCGCGGTCGCGGCCTGTGCATAAAGACGGCGGGCACCTTCGACATCGTCGGCGTAGTTCAAGCGCTGTGCGGCCTGGGTCAGCAGCAGTTCGGCCTCGTCGCGCTGCACGGCCTGCCGGCCCTGGTTGGCGCTGTCGGCGAGCTTGGCGAGGTTTTCCTCCAGCAGCGCGCTGCGCTGCGACAGGCCCAGCATCTCGTCGCGCAGCACACGGTTGGTTGCGGCCGCGTCCTGCAGGCGTTGGCTGGTTGCGCGCTGGTCGCGACGCAGCGCATCCAGCGTGGCCTCCAGGCCCTGCAACTGCACCGCCATCGTCCGCGACTGTGCTTCCTGCTCATGCTGTTGCTGCTGCCAGAAACGCCAACCGGCATAGCCCCCTGCACCGAGCACGGCCACCACCGCCAGCGGCAGCAGCCAGCGCAGGGAGCGGCGGGGTGGGGAAACGGGGGCGGTGTCGTTCATCAGGCTTCCTTGTCGGCGGCGTCGCCGGAAGGGTTCCGGCAGGCAGCGTCAGGCACAGCATCCCTGTTGCCGACGACAGCGGCAAGCGTGACCCACGTCCCTGTTCAGGTCGCTGCCGGCCCGGTGAGCGTGGTGTGTGCAGCGGCGATCAACTGCGGGGTGGTCGGCCCCGCGCTGCGTACCACCCGCAGGCCCAGCGCCTGCGCCTGCACGCCCAGCCGTTCGCTGGCGACCAGCGCGGTGGCATGGGCCTGCAGCCGCTGCTGCCACTGCGGCGACAGCTGCTCCCACACACGTTGCAGGGCTTCACCGCTGCTGACCGCCATCAGCCAGGGCGCAGAACACTCTCCCAGCCGTGACAGGGCGCGAGGCGACAGGCGCAGTGGTTGGCGCCGATAGACGTCGGCACGTTCGATGCTGGCACCCGCCGCCTGCAGCCGGGCGGCAATCAGGCCCCGGCCACCGGGCGCGGTGACCAGCCCGATCCGCAGGCCCTGTACCGCCGCCAGTACAGGCAGGGCCAGCAACCCCTCGCTGTCCATCCGCTGCGGCGCGTGGACCTCGCTGATGCCGTGCGCCTGCAACGCGCGTGTGGTGCCCTCGCCAACCGTCAGCCACGGGCTGTGCTGCGCCGGGCGCAGCGGCAGCAGCGCGGCAGCCGCCGTGACGGCTGCGGGGCTGGTGAACACCACCCGATCGCAGTTCAGCGCGCGTTGCAGCTGGCGCACCACGGCAGGGCCCTGCAAGCGTTGCAGCCGCCACGGCGACAGCGCCACCAACTGCCCGCCGAGCCCAGCAACGGCGCGGCGCAGCGCCGCATGCTGGCCCTGCGGACGCAGCGAGATCAGCGTCCAGCCCGCGCCGCGGCACGCGCTGCCAGTGGGTATCGTATGGTCATCCATTGCCTGCATTATGCGGGCCCGCCGTTGTCGTGGTTGCTGCTCCGATGTCCGTTGATGCCCTGAGCTCCTCGTTGGCCTCCCTGCAGGAGGTGCTGGACTGCATGCCTGCGGTCCGTGCCATGCAGATCCGCCTGGACGGCTATGCCGATGGCGTGCTGCGCATCACCGCGCCGCTGACGGCGAACGTCAACGACAAGGGCAACGCCTTCGGTGGCAGCCTGGCCTCGGTGCTGACCCTGTCCGGCTGGGCGCTGGTCAGCCTGCGCCTGCGCCTGGCCGGCCACGACGCCGAGGTCTACGTGGCCGACAGCAACCTGCGCTACCTGGCACCGGTCTATGAAGACCTGCACGCGCAGGCCGAGGCGGCCGAAAGCGGTGCCTGGGACACCTTCCTGGCCACCTTCCGCCAGCGTCGCAAGGCCCGCATCAGCATCATCGCCACCCAGCCGGCCGCCGACGGCCGGGCCGCTGCCGAGTTCAGCGGTCGCTTCGTTGCCTTCGCCAAAGGGTAGGATGGCAGGCTGACGCCCTGCGGAAACCCCTGATGCGCCGCCTCATCCAGATCCTGTTGTGTTCCCTGCTGCTGGTCAGCGCCATGGCCGGTGCCGACGAGCTGAGCCGCAAGCAGCGCAAGATGCTGGAAGAGACCCAGATCGCCTACGGGGCGACGATCCGCTGGGGCAGCATGGACGACGCCATCGGCTACCTGGATCCGGTGCTGCGCAAGGAAAAGCCGCCCACCGAGTTCGAGCTCAACCGTTATGCACAGCTGCGGGTGTCCTCCTACCGCGAGCGCAGCAGCGCCTCGCTGCCCGATGGCCAGGTCGAGCGCCGGGTGGAAATCGGCGTCATCAACCAGAACACCCAGGCCGAGCGCACCGTGGTGGTGACCGAGCGGTGGCGCTGGGATGCCGAGGCCAAGCGCTGGTGGCAGGCCGGTGGCCTGCCGGATCTGTGGCAGGGGCAGTGACGGGCCGCGTCCGGCTTGTGCGACAATCGGCGCCCGCTTATCGACCCGTGACCTGAGTGAATTACGAAGAGTTGCTGGCCTTTGCAGGCCGAAACCCGATGCTGTCCGCGGCCCTGGTCGGCCTGACCGTGGCCCTCATCGTCACCGAAATCCGCCGCCTGTTCCGGGGCTTCAAGGGCATCAAGCCCGCCGAACTGACCCAGCTGATGAATGCGGGCGGCACGGTGGTGGTGGACCTGTCCGCCAGCGGTGACTTCGAAAAGGGCCACATCGCCGGCAGCCGCAATGCGCAGGCCAGCGCGTTCGGCCCGGAGCACAAGCTCGTGGCCAGCGCCAAGCAGGCGCCGGTGGTTCTGGTGTGCCGAAACGGCAACGCATCGGAAACCGCCGCCAAGGCGCTGAAGAAGGCCGGTTTCGAAAAGGTCTTCGTGCTCGAGGGCGGCATTCCCGCCTGGCAGCAGGCCGAACTGCCGCTGGTCAAGGGCCGCAACTGATTGCCGCAGGTGGCGGATCCGGCCTTGTATGGGCCTGATGCCGCCCCCATCGCAGTAATTCGACCCTAGTTTTCATTGCATTCACCTGGAGTTACTGGAAATGTCCGAAGAGATCACCAACGGCGCCGCTGCGCCGGTCGATGCCGCTACCGGCCCCGCTTTCACCGTCGAGAAGATCTACGTCAAGGACGTCTCCTTCGAGTCGCCGAACGCACCGACCATCTTCAATGACCAGGTGCAGCCGGAGCTGCAGCTGAATCTGAACCAGCAGGTGCAGCGCCTGGGTGAGAACGCGTTCGAAGTCGTGCTGGCCGTCACCCTGACCTGCCAGGCCGGTGAGCGCACCGCCTACGTGGCCGAAGTGAAGCAGGCCGGCGTGTTCGGCCTGGTCGGCCTGGACCCGCAGTCGATCGACGTGCTGCTCGGCACCCAGTGCCCGAACATCCTGTTCCCGTACGTGCGCCAGCTGGTCAGCGATCTGATCCAGGCCGGCGGCTTCCCGCCGTTCTTCCTGCAGCCGATCAACTTCGAAGGCCTGTACGCAGAAACCCTGCGCCAGCGCCAGGAGCAGGGCGACGCACCGTCGCTGGCTGACTCCGAGCCGGCCGGCAACGCCTGAATCCGCCGCGACGTCACGGATGAGCACTACCGCTGACAAGATCGCCGTGCTGGGCGCCGGTTCCTGGGGAACCGCGCTGGCCAGCCTGCTCGCCCGGCACGGTCATCCGACCGTGCTGTGGGGGCGTGATGCCGCCGTGGTCGAGGCCATCGACCAGCGCCACGAGAATCCGCGCTACCTGCCGGGCATCCCGCTGCCGGACAGCCTGCATGCCACCACCGACCTGGCGTCGGCGGTGCACGGTGCCGCCTGGATCCTGGTGGTGACCCCGTCGCACGCGTTCAACGAGACCGTGCGCGCGCTGGCGCCGCTGCGTCCGGCCGGTGCCGGCGTGGCCTGGGCGACCAAGGGTTTCGAGCCCGGCTCCGGCCGTTTCCTGCATGAAGTCGCGCGCGAGATCCTCGGCGAGGACGTGCCGCTGGCTGTCGTCACCGGGCCGTCGTTCGCCAAGGAAGTCACCCAGGGCCTGCCCACCGCGATCACCGTGCACGGCGACGTGCCGGCGTTCGCGCAGACCGTGGCCGAAGCGATGCATGGCCCGGCGTTCCGTGCCTACACCGGCGACGACATGGTTGGTGCCGAGCTGGGGGGCGCGATGAAGAACGTGCTGGCCGTGGCCACCGGCGTTGCCGATGGCATGCAGCTGGGCCTCAACGCCCGTGCCGGCCTGATCACCCGCGGCCTCAACGAGATGCTGCGGCTGGCCGCGGCGATCGGTGCCAAGCCGGAAACCCTGATGGGTCTGGCGGGCCTGGGCGATCTGGTGCTGACCTGCACCGGCGACCTGTCGCGCAACCGCCGCCTGGGCCTGGCCCTGGGCCGCGGGCAGACGCTGCAGGATGCCGTGCGCGAGATCGGGCAGGTGGTCGAATCGGTGCAGACGGCCGATGAGGTGATGCGTCAGGCACGCCGACACGGCATCGACCTGCCGATCTCCGATGGCGTACGCGCCGTACTGCACGGCGAGCAGACCCCGGCAGAGGGCCTGCGCGCATTGCTGGCGCGCGAACAGAAACCGGAATATCCGGACACGCTGTTCAAGTAACCGAAAACCCCGGCCATGCGCCGGGGTTTTTTCATCAGGGAGTACCCCATGCGGGTGCCGGACCGGACACAGGCTTTGGTGGGTGCCAAGCTTGCTTGGCATCACGCGTGCAGCATATCCACGCATGGCGTGGATCCACTGCAACGCCCGATCACCGCGCCCGTGGCGGCGCGTTGCCGTTGTCCATGTCCGAGAAGATCAGCCAGGGTCCATCGCCCGCGCGCTTCAGCGTCAGCGTGAACTTTCCGGTATCGCCGACGTTGCCGCCAAACGTGTAGGCACCAATGATGTAGGCCGTGCTCCTGTCCACCGCGTACGCCAGCGCACGCAGGCGCAGCGGGCTTCCACCCTGTCCGGCGTAGGCGGCCGCGATCGCGTCGCGCCCGCGCACCGGCGGCTGGTGGCTTTGCAGGATGAATCCGTCTTCGGCGAACAGCGCCGCCAGTGCCTTGCCATCGCCCGCGCTCCACGCCCGCTCGTAGTCGCGCAGCACGCGATCCAGTGCCGCAGGCAGTGCCACGTCGGGCAGGCGTTCAGCGGGCGGCGGTGCGCTGCTGGCGTGCTGCGCGAGGGCAGGACCGGCCAGCAGCACGGTGGCAAGAAGGATCGCGGCATGGAAGGGGTGGCGCATGCGAAGAGTCCCGGGCGGTGGCAGAAGCCTGGCCGCAAGAATAACCACACGGGCCGGCCCCGGATCGCGCGGCCGAGGTGCGCGAAACCTCCCTGTCAGCCCGGACGCAGCAAGGTGCCGGCCTGCACTGACAGTGACAGGCAGGCCATCACCAGTCCTTCCATCACGCGATCGCCCACGTACTGCTCCTCCGGCCCGTTCTGCCGGACACGCTCGGCGGCCAGCAGCATCTCCAGCGCCACCCGCAGGCCGGCGTGCGCACAGTCGGCATCGGCCAGCGCCAGCTGACGGCCAGGCAGCGGATGGCGTTCCGGCCAGGGCAGGCCATCGGCGGCTGCGCCGCTGCCGATCCGTTTCAGCGTGGCGATGAAGGTGTTGGGGTCGGACGGGGACTGTTGGGGGGTCGCATCGGCGTCGTTGGCCGGCGCGCTGTCGGAATGCGGAGGGGGAAACTCGGGTGTGGTCATTGATGAGGCTCCGTGCAGGACAGACGGTAGCCGCCACGGATAAAGGTGGCGGGCGGTACATGGTTCGAAATCCGGTAGATGCCAAACCGGTGGACCCGAAGGTCCCCACGCACCGCCCGCCATGACCGGCAGACGGATTGCCAGCCGACGCCACGCAAGGTGACGTCGGCTGGCAAGCGCAAACACTCGGCATCAATCCGGGATTTCGAACCCGGCCACCTTTTGGGGTGGCACCGCATCTGTACCTGTGTCACTGCGCAACGCCAATGAGCCGAGTTGTATTCAACCCACGATGCTCGACGCTTTCAGCATCCTCGCACACGGTTAAGTAGTCGCAGACGTTGATGGCGCAAGGGCCTCACGCATTCGGGGAATCTGCGACACGAGTCGTGGTTGAGTGCTTAAGGGCGCCACGAAACCTGGACGATTGCGACAGGTGAGACGAGCGCAGATCGCCTGCGCGGCTTTCGTCAGAACGCAAGAGTCGCGCTCGCCATGACGTGCTTCCGACTGCGTCGACATCCATGCGTAGATCCGCTGAGTCAGTCATCGGTGCGTCCTCTCAGCGAAGGTAGCGAGCGGCGACCTCACTGCGTGAGAGGTTGGGCGCCATTGCCAGGCGGGCCTGCTGAAGGGCCAGGTACTGTGCTTCGTCAGGCAACGGAGGGATGGTTACCGTTTCGCGGCGGTCGAAGCCCACCAGCGCAGCATCGACCATCGCACCAGCCTCCATCAGGAAGCCAGGTGGAAACTCGTCCATGCTCCGCCCCGCCTTTTCCCAGAGTTCCGTGCGGGTCGCGCCAGGCAGGACTGCCTGGACGTAGATTCCGCAAGGCCCCAGTTGCGCCGCCAGCGCTTGACTGAGATTCAATAGATAGGCCTTGGTCCCGCTGTAGACGCCTTCGAACATCTCTGGCGCCAGTGCAAGCACGGACGACAGATTGATGATCGCGCCTTCGCCTCTGCGCAGGAACGCGCGGGCTGCCGCAGCACACAAGCGGGTCGGTGCGGTGACATTCAACGCGATGATTCTCTCCAGCGCTGCCGGCTCGTTCTCGAGCATTCCGCCTTTGAGTGACATACCGGCATTGTTCACCACAAGGCCGATATCACCTTGATCGATGCGTGCTTCGACCACGGCAAGCCCTTCCGGCAGCGTCAGGTCAACGGGGATGATCTCCACCGGCACGCCGGTCTCAGCCCGAAGCGCATCGGCGAGCGAGCCGAGCCGCTGTGCGTCGCGCGCGACCAGTACCAGGCCGTAGCCGCGACGCGCGAGGCGGTCCGCGTACACCGCTCCGATTCCAGTGGCGGCGCCAGTGACGAGTGCAACAGATTGGGAACTCATCGTCTTATCCTGATTGGAGTGATTCATCAGCGATTGACATCGACCAAGGTACGGCCTTTCGAATTGCCTTGAAGCATCTGCGCGGCGGCAGCCGGAACATCGCCCAGACTGATCTCCCGGGTGGTTGATGCCAGCTTGGCCAGGTCCAGGTCAGCGGCAAGCCGCCGCCATGCTTGCTCGCGCAGTTCAGCGGGTGCGCGGACGGAATCAATACCGGCAAGGGTCACTCCGCGCAGAATGAAGGGCAGAACCGTACCTTGCAGCTCGCGCCCGCCGACGAACCCGCAGGTAGTGGCGATACCGCGATACCGCGTCTGCGCCAGGGCGTTGACCAGAGTACGGCCGCCAACCGCGTCTACCGTAGCCGCCCAACGCTCGGCTTGAACCGGGGGAGCCTCTGCGGACAGCGTCGAGCGATCAATTATGTCAGCAGCGCCCAGCGACTTCAGATAGTTCGCCTCGCTTGCTTTGCCTGTAGACGCCACAACTCGATAGCCCAGGCCGGATAGCAGGGCCACGGCGACGGATCCGACACCACCCGATGCACCCGTGACCAGTACGTCCCCATCGCCTGGCTTGACGCCGTGTCGTTCAATTTCCAGCACGCTGAGCATGGCCGTGAGGCCTGCGGTTCCGATTGCCATGGCCGAACGTGCGTCGATGGCAGCCGGAAGCTTTACCAGCCAGTCGGCCGGAACTCGAGCAAGCTGCGAGAAGCCGCCATGGTGGGTCTGGCTGAGATCCCAGCCCGTTGCCACAACCGTGTCTCCCGCGCTGAAGCGCGGGTCTGCCGAAGACTCGACCGTGCCGGCGAAATCAATGCCTGGAATCAGCGGAAACTTCTGGATGATCTGCATGCCGGCCAGGGCGATCGCATCCTTGTAGTTCAGGTTGGACCACGCCACCCGTACGGTGACGGCATCATCTCCCAATGAAGACTCTTCCAACTGCTGAACGTCTGTGGTGACCGGACGGTCTGCGGATCGGTCGGAGACCAGAGCACTGAATGACACGGCGTATCCTTGGGGTGTGTGTGGTGCGAATATAGGCGTGCTCGGCGATGTTCGTAAGAACGTACATTTATCGCCCTTACTATCATCCGTGTGCCTATGAGCCTGGAGAAGACGCATGCGTACCAAACGACTGGATCCCAAAAGCGGGTGTGCCGTAGAGCTGACCCTCTCCGTCATTGGTGGGGTCTGGAAACCACTGTTGCTGTTTCACCTGCTCATGGGAAAGAAGCGTTTCATGGAATTGACCCGGCTGATTCCCACCGCAACCCAGAGAATGTTGACGCTCCAGCTGCGGGAGCTGGAAGCCGACGGCCTCATCAATCGCCATGTATATGCTGAAGTTCCGCCTCGTGTTGAGTATGAAGCGACCGAACTTGCGCGCACTCTTGCGCCAGTAATGCTGAGCCTGCGGGAATGGGGAGAGAATTACAGAGAATATGAGCAGCGGTTACCGCCAATTGAATGCGGCTGCGATGCTTCGGCAAACGCAGTGAAGCGCAGGAAGAAAGGGGCGCAGAGTGCCGCCATGGAGGGTGAGGGCACCGTACATGCCGCGCAGAAGGTCGCTCATTGAGTACGTCCGCTTCTGGCCGCAAGCGACCCTCGACGGGCGTTGGACTTCGGGTTCGAGGACTACAGGACTGAAGAGAGACTGCGTTGTCTCCTCGGCCTTGGGCGAACAAGCCCCAGACGATGCTCATGCCTGGGCAGTGTTCCCATCCCCCTTTGGCTTTCATGCGCATCGTTGCGGCGCATGCTCTTCCCTCTTTCGTTGTCGTCAGCACAGCTGCGCAGGAGACGTCTGATGCCGGGGTTGACCGATGGGAAGCAACAACAGCGTGATGCACAGTGGTCCAAAGTCTCGAGGTTGTTCTGGCCTGCAATGGCAATGAGCGTTGCACTCACCGCCTGCGCGGAGTTGCTTCATCGGACAGGCGTCTATCCTCAATCGGTCTTCACTGCGAGCGATGTCGATGCACGCACGTCGTTGTACGTGGGACTGATGTACGTGTTCCTGGTTCCGACGTTGTTTCTTCGAATGAGAGAACTGCTCTCACACTATCCGGTTCCTTGGAACCCCCGCGGAAAGCGTTGGTTGCTGGGCCTTTTCTCGCTCATTCTCTGCACCGGAATGATCATGCTGCCGGTGATCGTGCTTGCTGTGGGAGATGACGCTGCTGGTCGCGGCCGGAGCGTGTACCGACTGTTCACCGGTAGCCTGTTCGGCACCTGTTTAGTGGGTGGCGTACTCGCATATGGGGCTGCCATGGCAGCCTGGCTACTATCCGCAACCCCCAGGTTGCTGTTTCCGAAGCCTCCGTCCCGGTAACTGCCCTGCCGACAGCGCGCGCCGGTGGAGACGCGCAAGGAGATCGGGGTTCCGCCTCCGCCCAGAAGCAGGCATCGCCCCTCTACGACTGCCCGCGGTCACCCGCACCCTGCCTCTCGTACCAGCCTTCAGTACGGTTCACGATACGAACGACCGACAACATCACCGGCACCTCGATCAGCACACCGACAACGGTGGCCAGTGCGGCGCCCGAATGCACACCGAAGAGCCCGACGGCGGTGGCGACCGCCAGCTCGAAGAAGTTGCTCGCGCCGATCAGCGCCGACGGGCCGGCCACGCAATGGGCGACGCCCAGACGACGGTTGAGCAGATAGGCCAGGCCCGAAGTGAAATAGACCTGGATCAGGATGGGCACGGCGATCAGCGCGATGACCAGCGGCTGCTCGACGATCTGCTGACCTTGAAAGCCGAACAGCAGCACCAGTGTCAGTAGAAGGGCCGACAGCGAAACCGGGCCGAGTCGGGTCAGCGCCAGCTGCAGACCGGCCTCGCCGCTGCGCGAAAGCATCCAGCGCCGCAGCAGGGTGGCAACACCGACAGGTGCAACGATGTACAAACCCACTGACAGCAGCAGGGTGTCCCACGGAACAGTGATCGCGGACATGCCGAGCAGCAACGCGACCACCGGCGCATAGGCCACCACCATGATCGCGTCGTTCAGCGCGACCTGGCTCAACGTGAAGTTCGCATCGCCGCGGCACAGGTTGCTCCACACGAACACCATCGCGGTGCAGGGCGCGGCTGCCAGCAGGATCAGGCCGGCGATATAGCTGTCGATCTGGCCGGCTGGCAGCCATTCCGCGAAGAGGTGACGCAGGAATACCCAGCCCAGCAGTGCCATCGAAAAGGGCTTGACCGCCCAGTTGATGAACAACGTTACGCCGATGCCTTTCCAGTGCTGCTGCAACTGGCGCATTGCGCCGTAGTCGACCTTCAGCAGCATCGGGATGATCATCAGCCAGATCAGTGCCGCGACCGGCAGGTTGACCTTGGCCACTTCGGCGGACGCCAGTGCCGCAAAGGCGCCGGGCAGGAGGTGTCCCAGCAGGGTACCGGCCGCGATGCACAGCGCGACCCACAGGGTGAGGTAGCGCTCGAACAGGCGCATGCGCGCGGGCGCCGTCACGGTGTGCTGTCGGTCGGCTGCAACCGGCCGATCTGATCCAGAGCGTTCTGCATTGCCTCGCGGTCGGACCACAACGATCCGGGCAGATCGATCAACGCACGCAGCCGCGATTTTACGATGGCATGCGCGCGCGCAAATGCGGCTGCTTTCTCGGCATCGCTGCCTGCAACTGCGGCGGGATCCGGCTGGCCCCAGTGGCTGCGAATGAAGTCGCCAAACACCACCGGGCAGGCGTCTGCCGCGGCCGAATCGCACACGGTGATCACCAGGTCCATGGGCGCAGCATCCACGAACTCATCCCACGATTTGCTGCGCAGCCCATCGATGGTGATTCCTTCGGCCTGCAGCTGAGCGAGTGCGAATGGGTTGACCTGGCCGGTGGGGTGGCTGCCTGCGCTGAATGCATTGAAACGTTCAGCGCCCCAGGCTCGCAGCGTGGCCTCGGCAAGGACGCTGCGGGCGCTGTTGCCGGTACAGAGGAACAGGACGTTGCGTGTCATGGTGCAGTCGTTGTGATGGCAGGAGGTGGGATCGGGCTTCAGCACTTGCATGCGGGCGCAGTGGGCCCGCACTCCTCGCTCGGCGAACCCGCGCAGCAGTTGTGCGTGAGGTACTCGATCAAGCCGGTCATGGCGGCGAAGTTGGCGCGGTAACAGACATTGCGGCCCTGGCTCTCGTTCTCCACCAGGCCGGCCTGTACCAGCTCCTTCAGGTGGAAGCTGAGTGTGGCCGGTGGCACCTGCAGGGCCGCCGCGATGTCACCGGCCACGCGCCCCGCTGGACCGGCTTCCACCAGCAGGCGGAAGGCCGCCAGGCGGGTGGCGTGGCCCAACGCGGTGAGCGCGACGATTGCATTTGACGTTTCCATATTTCTAGAATAGTCGAATGAATAAGGCGATCGCAAGTACCCAGCTGCCGAATCTGAGGGAAGCCTCGCTGCCCCAGCCCGACCCCAGCCTGCTCGCCGCGGGGAATCTGGGACCGCCCCGCATCCTGCTGCTCTACGGTTCGCTGAGGCCGCAGTCGTTCAGCCGCAAGCTGGCCCTGGAAGCCGAGCGGCTCCTGCAGTATCTGGGTTGCGAAACCCGGGTGTTCGATCCGCATGCGCTTCCGATGGTGGACAGCGTGGACAGGAGCCACCCCGAAGTGCAGCGGCTGCGCGCGTGGTCGCAGTGGTCTGAGGGGCAGGTGTGGGTCAGCCCGGAACGGCACGGTACCGTCACCGGCGTGTTCAAGAACCAGATCGACTGGCTGCCGCTGGAGGACGGCAGCGTGCGGCCCACGCAGGGCAGAACGTTGGCCGTGATGCAGGTGAGTGGCGGCTCCCAATCGTTCAACACCGTCAACACCCTGAGGGTGTTGGGGCGCTGGATGCGCATGCTGACCATCCCCAATCAGTCTTCGGTGGCCAAGGCCTGGCAGGAGTTCGATGAGGACGGACGAATGAAGCCCTCGCCATACTACGACCGGGTGGTGGATGTCATGGAGGAACTGGTGAAGTTCACCCTGTTGACGCGGGGCCGGGCGGACTACCTGGTGGATCGCTACAGCGAGCGCAAGGGTGACGCTGCAGCGGCAGCGCTGGCGCAGGCCGCAGGGGCGACGACCGCAGCCGGCACCGGGTGACGGCACTGCGCGACGCCTCCCGGGTGCACCCGCCTCAGCTGGCAGCCCCCATCCGGCTGTGCCCCTCAAGGCGTGCCGCCGACAGATACCGGCAGTAGCGGCCGATGAAGATGCCGGTGAAACCACCGGACAGCAGCAGGTAGGCAGCGCTGAAACCTGCGTTCGCGCTCAGCGCGGGCGACACTGCGAGCGCCGTTTCGAAGCCATACTTCACCAGGAACGTGATCAGCAGCAGCGGCAGCAGGCTGTAATCCGCGCTGCGCCACAGCCGCCCCGTCGCACTGTTCATGGCCACGCGGGCCCGGCGCAGCAACAGCCAACCCAGGCCCGTTCCTGCGCCGACGCCGACCAGCCACTCGCCCCAGGCCGACCACGATGCGCCGTAGCGGTGGCTGATGGACCACACCCCCCATGCCGCGAACACCGCCGGCACGATCGCCAGCGTAGGCAACGAGGTTTCGCCGGGCTTCATGGCCGCGATGCCCCGGGTGATGAGAAACACCATCAGCACCCAGACCCAGATCGGAGTATGCGAAAGGAGTTGCTGGAACAGGCTCATGACAGGTCCCCTTGGTGAGTGCCGGCGCAGTGGTGCCGGGCGGTGACGCGTACTATTCGCGCCGGAGCCTTCCCGAACCAGTGACAGGTGTCAGCCGCCTGAAGGGACATGACGGGTAGGTGGCGCTGGCATGCAGCAGCATGCTGCTGTCGACCAGCCCCGGAGTTCCCTGAACAGCAACTTCATTCATGTACCGGTCAGTTCAATATTCAGGGCTGATTTCGCCAACAAACGGATAATTCACACCTGTCGACCGCCTCTCCTCTCTCCCCCTCCCGGGAGGCGGTCGACGAAACCAAAATAATTAAAGGTGTGTCCCGATGAACAAGAATTCGCTGCTTGCCCTGGGTCTGCTGGCTGCCCTGCCGTTCGCTGCATCGGCTGCCGATGGCCTGTCGTACAACTACGTTGAAGGCGGCTACGTGAACACCGATGCCAAGGGCGGCGACGCCGATGGCTGGGGCGTGAAGGGCTCGGTGGCCGTCCACCCGAACTTCCATATCTTCGGCGACTACAGCGCGCAGGAAACCGACCGCTTCAAGAATGACGTCGACCAGTGGCGCCTGGGTGTCGGCTACAACTACGGCATCGCGCCGAACACCGACCTGGTGGCCCGCGTGGCCTATCAGAAGTACGACGAGAAGCGCGGCCTGGACTTCAATGGCTACTCCACTGAAGTGGGCGTGCGCACCGCGTTCAACCCGTACCTGGAAGGCTACGCGCTGGCCGGCTACGAAGATTTCAGCAAGAAGCACGGCTACAACCCGGACGGCGAGTTCTACGGCCGCGTCGGTGCCACCGCCAAGTTCAACCAGAACTGGGGCCTGAGTGGCGAAGTGAAGCTGGCCAAGGCGGGCGACCGCGAGTGGTTCGTCGGCCCGCGCTTCACCTGGTAAGAAACGCTCTGTCGTTAGTGCGTGTAACTGGCGTGTGACTCTCTCTCTCTCCCGCACGCCATCGAAGCCCGGCCTCGCGCCGGGCTTCACTTTTCTGCGCCCCAAGCGGCTGGCGCGCGACTGAGAACCGCTCCGTCGCAGCGGAAGCCGTTCCGCTATGATCGCCCGCACATCGCTGCACCATGCGCGATGCGCCCGCCTCAAGCCCGCAGGAACTGCCGTGAATTCCCAGCCCGCACCGATCACCGCCCTCAATCACACGCTCGACAACGAGCCGCAGCAGATCACTGCGCCGCTGACCCACTCGGCCGCCTTCCTGGTGCTGAAGGTGAAGGATGATGCGGACTCGATCGCGAAGGTACGCGACGTGCTGGCCAGCACCGATGACCTGATCAAGAACACGGCCATCCGCGAGATCGAACGGACCTTCACCTGCAATGTGGCGATCGGCCACCGTGTGTGGCAGCCGCTGGTTGGCAGCACGCCGCCGCGCGAGCTGCATCCGTTCCGCGAGATCAAGGGCGCCACCCACACCGCGGTGTCGACCCCGGGCGATCTGCTGTACCACATCCGGGCACGCACGATGGACCTGATCGTGGCGTTCGAGCGCAACCTGCTGATGGCGTTCGGCGATGCGGTGGAGACGGTCGATGAGGTGGCCGGCTTCCGCTATTTCGACGGCCGCGACCTGCTCGATTTCGTTGACGGCACGGCCAATCCGGAAGGGTTGTCGCTGCCGGACGCTACGATCGTCGGCGACGAGGATCCCGCGCATGCCGGCGGCAGCTACGTGGTGGTACAGAAGTACCTGCACAACCTCGACGCATGGCGCGCGCAGAAGACCGAGGTGCAGGAGGCGATCATCGGCCGCACCAAGCACGACAACACCGAGCTGGACGATGCACCGGCCGACGCGCAGAAGTCGCACAAGACGCTGTGCACCATCGAGGACGCCGACGGCGAGCACGACATCCTGCGTGACAACATGCCCTTCGCCAATCCGGGGCGCGGTGAATACGGTACGTACTTCATCGGCTACACGCGCCGCCTGTGGGTGATCGAGAAGATGCTCGAGCGCATGTTCATCGGCAACCCTGCGCCGCTGCATGACCGCATCCTGGACTTCTCCACCGCGATGACCGGCGTGACCTTCTTCGCGCCTTCGCGCAAGGTGCTGGCCGACCTGGGCGGGTGATGCCTGCCCGCCATCTGCCTGTCATCCGCGCCGTCGACGATGGAGCGCTGGACGACTGCATGAGGGTGCTGCCATGGAATCCGTACTTCGCGCCGACCGTCGCCGCTGGTGGCGACCGCTGGCATCGCTGATCGGCCTTCTGGCGCTGGGCGGCGCCGGGGCCGTCTCGGCCGATGAGGCTCCACCGCACTGGATGGCCTACGCCGCCACGGCAGGCAGTGAGCTGCAGCAGCGCCTGCAGCAGGCGCAGGACCCGAAGGCGCAGCGTGTGCTGGCCTGGCTGCAGGCGCACCCACAGGTGCCCACGCCGCTGCCGGTCAGCCTCTGGATCGCAGCCGATGGCCGCATCGCGAAACTGGAATTCGACAGTCTCGGCGATGCGCAGGCGGACGCGGATCTGCGCGCGACGCTGCAGTCGGCGCCGCTGTCGTCGGCGCCACCGGGCGACATGCGCCAGCCGTTGCGGTTGGGGCTGGTGCTGCAGCCGAAGTGAGGTGTACCGCGCGGCACTACCGCGCCGGCAGCAGCTCGCGCTCCCGCGCCGCCGCACTCCAGGCGCGCAGGCCGAATACCGCCAGCCCCAGGAAGAACACATACAGCGCGGCCGTGACGTGCAGCGACTTGAACAGGTACGCGCCCACATAGACCACGTCCACCCCGATCCACACCCACCAGCACGCCACATGGCGGCGCGCCTGCCACCACTGGCCGACCAGGCTCAGGGCGGTCAGCATCGCGTCCAGCCATGGCAGCGCGGCATCGGTGAAGGTGTGCATGACCGTGCCCAGCGCCACGCCACCGCACAGGCCGATGATCAGGTCACGCAGCAGTTTTCCGCGTGCCAGCGGCACAATGCGGATGCTGCCCTCATCGGCGGCGTGCTGGCGCCAGTTGATCCAGCCATAGACCAGGAAGCCGGCGAAGGCGACCTGCAGCAGCGTGTCGGAGTACAGCCTGGCCTCGGCGAACACCAGGCCGTACAGCGCCACCGACAGCAGGCCGACCGGCCACGCTGCCAGCCGCCGGCGCGCCATCAGCCATACGCCCAGCACGCTGCACAGCGCGGCGGTCCACTCGAGCACGGCGCCGCTCACAGCGCGAACGTCACCGACAGGCGTGCCTGTCGCGGTGCGCCGGGGAACAGGTAGTAGTCACCGCCGCTGCTGCCGGTGTCGCGCCAGTAGAAGCGGTTGAACACGTTGTCCACCGACAGGTTCCAGGTCACGGCGCGCTCATGCACGCGGTGGCGGAAGCGCAGGCCGGCATCGAACACCGAATAGTCCGGCGCGCGTACGCCGCCGTCGGCACGGGCCACATTGGCGGCGGCATAGCGCCAGCCACCGGTGACATCCAGGCCCTGCACGAACGGCAGTGCGTAGGCCAGGTGCACACTGGCACGCACCTTCGGCACGTTCACCAGCTGATGGCCTTCCTGGCCCGGCGTGCCGGTATCGCGTGCACGCGCCTGCAGCACGCTGGCGCTGGCGACGATCTGCAGCGCATCGGTCAGCTGGCCGTTGGCGGTCAGCTCCAGGCCGGTATGGGTCTGCGTGCCGCGCTCGACGAAGGTGTAACCGGCATCGCTGTCATCCGGCATGGCGTACTGGTAGGGCTGCGAGATGCGGAACAGCGCGGCGCCCAGGGTGAGCGACGCAGCTGGCACGTACTTGACGCCGGCTTCCAGCTGCCGTGACTGCACCGCCGGCAGGAAGGCATCGGCGTTGGAGGTCCAGAACGGTGCCTCCTGGCCCAGCGCAATGCCGCGCACATAACTGGCGTACGCATTGAGCTGGTCGGTGGCCTTCCATACCAGCGCGGTCTGCGGCAGGAAGCGCGACAGCCGGCTGTGCCGCTGCGGCGTGCCGCGCTTGTCGTACGCGCGCTCGTCCAGGCGGACGAAGCGGCCACCGGCCAGCCACTGCCAGTCATCGCCGAACTGCATGCGGTCCAGCGCGAACACGGCGGTCTGGCGGCTGTCCAGGCGCCGCGCGGACGGGCCGGGCATCAGCGGCGAGGGTTCGTACACCGGCACTCGCGTGTCGTGGATGTTGCTGCTGCCTACGTACTCGTTGACGCTCGGTCGCCTGTCCACCGTGCGGCGGAACGTGTCGGCGCCGACCGTCAGCTGGTGGCCGACGCTGCCGGTGTCGAAGCGGCCACGCAGCTCGGCACGTGCCTGCTGGTTGCGGCGGGTATCGTCCGGACTGCGGTAGTCGTAGATGTCGTAGTCACCGTTGGGGGCGAAGTAGTTGCCGGGCACGCTGCCATCAGCGCACGCGTCGGCGTAGTAGCAGCCATAGGCGAAGGCGACGTTGTCGTCGATGACCGAGCGGCTGTGGCCCACCGACAGCCGCGACTGCCAGCGCTCGTTGAAGTCGTAGGTGTGTACGGCGGTGATGTTGGTGCTGGCGATTTCCACCGGGCGCTGCCACGGCTGATAGCCCAGCAGGTGCTCGCGGTCGACGCCACGAGGCAGCTCACGTGCGCCCAGCAGCTGGTAACCGGACACCGAGCGCTGCGAACTGGTCTGGTAGTTGGCGTCCACTTCCAGCTTGCCGCGCTCGCCGATCAGCCAGTCCGCTGCAAGCGAATAGAAGTTGCGGCGGCCGTCGGCGTGCTCGACGTAGGACTCGCTGCCCTCCCAGGCGGCATTGAGGCGGATGCCGAAACGCGGCGTGATCCAGTGGCCGACATCGACGGCGGCATAGCGCGAGCCTTCCGAATCGGTGCCGAGGGTAGCCGCGCGCACTTCCGCCGGGCGCTTGCCGATGTAGTTGATGATGCCGCCGGGCGCCATCACGCCCGCGGCGAGGCCGGCTTCACCCTTCAGGATCTCCACCGCCTGCACGTTCTCCAGCGCCAGCCGCTGCTCGCCGGCGATGGCCAGGCCGTTGAAGCGGTAGCCGGTGGCGGCATCGAGCGCGAAGCCGCGGATGGCGACGTTCTGGTAGTAGCCCACCGGCGCGTAGGCATCACCGAGCGAGGCGTCATTGCTGGCCAGTTCGGACAACGAGCGCACCTGTCGACGGTCGAGGTAGTCGCGTTCGAGCACGTTCACCGAGGCCGGGGTGTCCTTCCAGGATCCGGCGCCGAATGCACTGACCCGCGCGCTGTCGGCCGCCGGCCTGCCGGCCTGCACGCGGACCGCTGCCAGCTCGGTGGGCGAACGTTCGCCGCTGTCGGCTGCCAGGTCGGGGGAGGCTCCAGCCTCGCTGGCATGCAGTGGCAGCGCGGCACAGAGGGCGAGAGCGAGCAGGGTGGGACGCAGGCAGCGGTTCATTCGATTCGTCTTCGGACAACAGGGGAGACGAAGCGACGGCGCGCAGGTGCACCGGCCCGGAACGGGGGTGTGGTTGCGGCTCAAAGCTCCCTACGCCGGTGCAAACCGGATCAGGTTCCAAGGGACTCTCTCAGCCTGCAGATCCAGGCACCCCCGCTTCAGGCCGCTATTTCACTACAGATGGCAGGGATTTGCGAGCCGATGCCCTTCAGGCGGCGGCATGCAGCGCCTGCAGCAGGGCCTGGCCGGGTGCGCTGGCGAACCACGCGGCATGGCCCAGCATGAAGGGATACCAGGCGACATCGGCGTTCGCCGTCGAGCCGGTGATGCCTTCGAAGTACTCCACTTCGGACAGTGCGAAGTCGAAGTGGACCATCGGCAGCAGGTCCGCCAGCAGGTGCAGGCGGGTGGCCGACAACGGCAGCACTTCGCGGTAGCCGTCGAGCAGCGCCAGCGCGATGTCGATGCGCACCGCCTCATGGCCCCGCTCCAGCTCCAGCCAGGCCACGGCATTGCGCTCGATCGCGGTGGCCAGGTCGAACAGCGCGCTGGTGGGTGAGGCGAGGCCGAAATCCAGCACGGTGCTGACGTCGTCGCCGCGCCACAGCAGGTTTGAGACATGCCAGTCGTTGTGCGCCCACAGCGGCGGCTCGGCGGACAGGCGCTCGGCCAGGCCGGCATGCCAGGGCAGGACGTCGCGGCGCAGCTGCGCCTGCCACGGAATCCGCGCCAGGTAGCGCGCCAGTCCCGGGCGGTCGGGAAGACCCGCTTCCAGCGCGCTGATGGGGTCGGCGGCGCGGATCAGCTCGTCGCGTGCCACCAGGACATGCGTGCTGCGCTGTGGGGCCTGGTAGCTGGCGGCGGCCTGATGCAGCCGGGCCAGCATGCGTCCGGCAGAACGCGCCCGTGCGATGTCCGTCAGCAGCGTCCAGGAGGCGGCGTCGCGGTACAGATCGTCACCCACCCCCGGTGAATGCAGTTCATAGGTCCAAGGCCCATGCTCGATGGCGCTGTCGCCTCCGGCGGTGGGCAGAACCTTCACCACCGGCACGCCGGCAGCGTCCAGATGGGCGATGAAGCGGTGTTCCTCCTGCAGGCAGGCGGCACTGCGCACGCTGCGGTGGTGGCGCTTGATGAACACCCGGCCGCGGGTACCCTCGACCAGCGCGGCGGCCGACAACGGCCGGGGGCTGTGCCAACGCAGGGCGCTGTCCGCGTCCAGCACCGGATAACGGCGGGCCAGCCAGGCAACCTCGGCTGCATCGATCGCGGGCCAGTCGGCAGCGACCTCATCGTTGTTGAGGCCCTGCACGCGGTGGGCGGTGGAGGTCATGCGGGGGCCGGGGGCAAAGGAGTCATCCAGGGCTGCGCATTCAACGCCATGGACGGCCCGGACGCAAACGGGCGGGTCATCGACCCGCCCGTTTGCCGGTGATGCCGGGCAGTGCCGGCGAGGGTTACCAGCCGCGGTGGCGACCGCGGTCGTGGTAGTAGCGGCGGTCGCTGTCGCGCCAGCGGCGGTCATGACCGCGGTCCCGATAGCCATAGCCCCGGTGGTAGCCGCGCTGGTAGCCGCGGTCGTAGCGGCGGTCATAACGACGGTCGTGGCGGTCCGGGGTGGTCAGGTTGCCGATCGCGCCGCCGGCCACGGCACCGCCGACGGTGGCGGCCGGATCGCCATTGGAGATCAGGTGGCCGGCGACGCCGCCCACCACCGCACCGACGACGGTGCGCTTGTCCTTCCTCGACATGGCGCTGGCGTCGCTGACCACGGCGACACCGGCCAGCAGGGCCAGGGCCATCGCCACGCCACGGAAGCTGAGAGCGGAAGTACTGAGCATGTTCGGTTCTCCTGTAGGGGCATGCCACGGTGGGCAGGGAGGGCGCGGGCGCCCTGGCTGCCGTAGTGACCACGCTGGCGCCCGGAGATTGCCGGAACATTGCGTGGGCCACTGGGCGGCGTGCGTATTCATCTAGCGTCAGGAGGCATGAAGCCTGCCTGAAAGTTCAATGGCCGGATGGACAGGATTCAGATTTTGCCGTCACGCAGATAGTCGAACAGCTCCGCATCGCCTTTCAGGCCCAGCTTCAGCATCGCATCGCCCTTCTGCCGGCTGATGGTGCTGACGCTCTTGTGCAGCTGCACCGAGATCTCCTTCACCGTCATGCCGGTGCCGAGCAACCGCAGCACTTCCAGTTCGCGCGGCGACAGCGGTTTGCCGTCGCCTTCGCGCATGCGCCAGCTGCCGGCGGCCTCGACCCGCTCGCGCAGGCTGCGGCTGATATAGAGCTGGCCGCGGTTCACCGCCTGGATCGCCTGCGGCAGCTCGTCCATCGACGAACTCTTGTCGACCAGGCCGAGCACGCCGCTGTCGAGCACCATGCGCAGGATCGCCAGGTTGCTGGAAACGCTGAGCATCAGCACCTTGAGGTCGGGATGGCGGCGCCGGATCATGCCGATCATGGCGAAGCCATCGGCCTGGGGACTGCCGGGCATCGAATAGTCGGTGACCAGCAGGTCGCATGGCTGGCTGGTCAGCAGCGCCATCAGCGCCTGGGCGCTGTCGGCTTCACCGACGACCTGGCCAACGCCGCTGGACTCGATGACGGCGCGGGTTCCGATACGGACCACGGGGTGGTCGTCTGCGATGATGATGCGCAAGCTCATGCTCTAGTATGACCACCGGGCACGCCGGGCCGCGACCATCGCGGCTCCTGGCAGGATTCTAGGAGATCAACGCCGATGCGTAGCTGGGCTGTTCGCGGGCGGGTCCTGCTGCTGGCCATGTTGGGTCCTGCCGTCGCTTGGGCGCAACTCGCGCCCGGCCCATTGCCGTTGAGTCCCCTGCAACGCGAATACCTGACCGCGCACCCTCGCATCGTCGTCGGGCAGTATGACAGCGGTTGGCCCCCTTTCGAGTCGATCCACGAAGGCCAGCAGGTCGGCCTGGGACCGGACTACTTGTCGCTTTTGGCTCGTCGTTTGGGCGTGAAAGTCGAGGCACGCCGCTATCCGGACTGGACATCCGTGCTGGACGCGGCATGCCGGGGCGAGATCGATGTGGTCATGAACATCGGCCTGAGTGCCGACCGAACCCGTTGCATGGTCTACACCTCGGCCTATGTCGAAGCGCCGCTGGCGGTGGTCGGACGACCTGGAGACCTGCGTGCTTCGGAGATGCCGGATCTTGACGGACTGCGCGTCGTGATCGAGCAGGATTTCCTGACCGCACCGCAGGTGCGTGCACGATTTCCACGCGCTCGACAACTTGTCGCAAATGGCACGTTGGCGGCGTTGCAGATGGTCAGAGACGACAAGGCCGACGTCTATATCGGTAATGCCTATGTCGCCACCGAGCTGATCGCGGCCCATCAGCTGAAGGGAGTGGTGCTGCTGCGGCCCAGCGATCTGCCGCCGGAGCGGGCGCACTTCGGCGTCCCCAACAGCAAGCAACCGCTGGCCGAGGCGCTGGATCTTGCGCTGGCTGCCACCAGCCAGGCGCAGCGGGACGCGCTGGCCCAGCGCTGGCTGCGGCCTCCGGAATGGTCCGCGTCGGCGCAGCTGGCCCTGAGCCAGGCCGAAAAGCGCGTGCTGCAGCAGCCGTTGAAGATCACCTTTGCGCCCAATGCCGCGCCGCTTTCGTTCACCGACGACGACGGCCAGCCCAGCGGCCTGACCAGCGAGTACCTGCGGCGGCTGATCCAGGTCGGCGCCAACCTGAAGGTGGAAACCAGCCACGACTGGTTCGAGGTGCGCGAGAAGGCGCTGCAGGGTGAGGTGCAGGCGGTGATGGGCATTCCCACCGATTCGCGCTACCTGGGGCCGGACTGGGTGTTCAGCCAGCCCTTCATCAGCGTGCCGAGCGTGATCGTCGGCACGCGCGACAGCCCGGCGATCCTGGGGCTGGCCGATCTGCAGGGCAAGCGCGTGCTGCTGTCCGACCCGGAACGCCTGCGCGGCTACGTGCTGCAGCAGGCGCCACGGGCAAAGATCATTCCCGCGCGCAGTGGCGAGCAGGCGTTGCAGCGATTGGCCAATGGCGAGGCCGATGCCTACGTGGGCAACCTGGTCCTGGTCGATCACCTGTTGCGCAACCGCTTCCCGGGCCGTCTGCAGATCCTTGCGCCGGCCGGATTCGGCGACCAGCTGGCGCTGGCTGTCGACCGTCGCCATGCCGCCCTGGCGACCACCTTCGACCGCCTGCTGCTGCAGATGTCACCGCGGGAGCATGAGGCGCTGCGGGGCGACTGGCTGGCCGTGGAATATCGCAGTGGCGTGGACTGGGACGCCGTGCTGCATTGGGGGCTTCCGCTGCTGCTGGTGCTGCTGACCGGGGCGGTGGTGCATGGCGTCGGTCACTGGCGGCTGCGCCGGGAGGTGGCCGGTCGCCGCCATCTGGAGCAGCGCCTGGCCGAGGTCACCGACAATCTGCCTGCGGTGGTCTACCAGGCACGTCGCGACGCGGACGGCAGCCTGGCCTTCCCCTTCATCGCCGGCGACCTGCAGGCACTGTTCGGCATTCCGCGGCAGCGTGCCGAGCAGGATGCGCAGGCGCTGCTGGCGCGGATCGAGGACACCGACCGCCAGGCCGTGCTGAAGGCCATCGACCAGGCGGCCCGCCAGTTCGCGCCGCTGGCCTTCGAGTTCCGCCTGCTGCCGGGTGATGACGGCACGCCCGCGCGCTGGGTACGCAGCCAGGCTCACCCTTACGCCACCGAGGCCGGCGCCGTCACCTGGAGCGGCTACTGGGTGGACGTGACCCAGGCACGCGTACAGGCCGATGCGCTGGCGGCGGCCAAGATCGAGGCGGAACAGGCGGCCGAGGCCAAATCACGCTTCCTGGCCACGATGAGTCATGAGATCCGCACGCCGATGAGCGGTGTACTGGGCATGCTGGAAGTGCTGGCGCACTCGCCGCTGGATGCAGAACAGCAGCGCATCCTTGCCGTGATCGAGGATTCTGCGCAGATGCTGCGGCAGATCCTCGATGACATCCTCGACTACTCGCGCATCGAAGCCGGTGCGCTGCGCCTGGAACCGGTGCCATTGTCACTGCGGACCCTGCTGGAAGGCGTGTGCCGGCTGATGTCGGCGCAGGCCAGCGCGCGTGGCCTGGCCCTGCACGTGCAGATCGATCCGCAGCTGGCTGCGGCGCATGAAGTGGATGGCGTGCGCCTGCGGCAGATCGTCTTCAACCTGCTCAGCAATGCCATCAAGTTCACCGCGCAGGGCGATGTGTGGCTGCGGCTGGAGGTGCTCGGGCCGACCACCGCCGATGGCAGCCAGCCGTTGTGCCTGAGCGTCATCGATACCGGCATGGGCATCGCGCCGGAACAGCTGCAGCACCTGTTCGCGCCGTTCACCCAGGCCGGTGCATACATCCAGCGCGACCATGGCGGAACCGGCCTGGGCCTGAGCATCTGCCAGCGGCTGGTGCAGATGATGGACGGCACGTTGACCCTGCAGAGCACGCTTGGCGAGGGCACCCGCGCGGAGGTGCGTCTGTCGCTGGTGGAAGCCGGCATCGAGGACGTCGCCGTGCTGGCGAGCGAGCACGAGCAGGCGGCGCTGCTGCCGACCGCGCTGCGCCAGAGCCGCGTGCTGGTGATCGAGGATCATCCGACCAACCAGGCGATGATGGCCTGGCGGCTGCAGCAGCTGGGCCTTCCGCACGTGCTGGTGAGTGATGGCCAGCAGGCGCTGGACCGGGTGGCGTCGGAACGCTTCGACCTGGTGATCACCGATTGCCGCATGCCGGTTCTCGATGGCTTTGCGTTCACCCGCCTGCTGCGCGAGCGCGAAGGCCGCCAGGGCCAGGCGCGCATGCCGGTACTGGCATTGACGGCCAGCGTGCTGGACGACGACGCGCGACGTTGCCGCGAGGCCGGCATGGATGAGGTGCTGGCCAAGCCGTTGTCGCTGGCTACGCTGCGCGCGGCGTTGATGCGATGGCTGCCGCAGGCGTCCGTGGCACCGGAGGCGACCGCCGAGTCGTCCGCAGCGGTGGAGGGCGACGCATCGCTGGACCTGGCGGGCCTGCAGCGGCGCTTCGGTTCGCATGCGGTCGCCGTGCAGCTGGCCGCCACCCTGCTGCAGGCCAGCGAGGTGGATATCGCGGCCGTGCAGCGTGCGGTGCAGGCCGGCGACCGCGAGGCCGCCGCCCTGCACCTGCATCGCCAGGCCGGCGGGCTCGGGGCGGTGGGCGCGCACGCGCTGGCAACGCAGGCCAATGCCCTGGTCGAACGCCTGGAAGACGCCGGAGAAGTGGACAGCGCGCCGTTGTTCGCCGAGGTCCAGGCGTTCCTGTCACGCCTGCAGCAGCAGCTGCAGGGGCTGTCTCACTGAGCGGACTGCTGCTGCAGGTAAGCGATCACCAGCGCACGTCGTTCGGCGCTGGGAAACGCGTTGTACATGCGCGTGCCGGGCACCTGCTGCGTTGGTGACTGCAGGAAGGCATCCAGGGTCTGCGCGGTCCAGACGATGTCGGCCCGGCGCATGCCCTGCGAATAGCCATAGTCGGGCAGGCTGCCAGCGCGGCGTCCGATCACACCGTGCAGGTTGGGGCCGAACCGGTGGATGCCACCGGCCTGCACCGTGTGGCAGCCCGCACACAGTTCGAATGCGCGCTGCATCGCCTGTTGTCGCGCCTGCTCAGGCGTGGCCGGTGGCGTGGCCGTGCGCTGGCAGCCGCTGCACGCCAGCAGCAGGACGAGGGCAGGGAGCAGACGGAAGGCACGCATGGGCGGAGAGGATAGCCGTGGCCGCCGCGGGCCGGGCTGCGACACGCGGTCGCAGCCCGCTGCGGTCACATGCCCGAGTAGTTCGGGCCGCCGCCGCCCTGGGGGGTCACCCAGACGATGTTCTGGGTGGGATCCTTGATGTCGCAGGTCTTGCAGTGCACGCAGTTCTGCGCGTTGATCTGCAGGCGTGCGTTGTCGGCTTCGCCAACGAACTCGTACACGCCGGCCGGGCAGTAGCGCGCTTCCGGGCCGGCGTACTCGGCCAGGTTCACCTTCACCGGAATGCTCGGGTCCTTCAGGGTCAGGTGGCTGGGCTGGTTCTCGTCGTGGTTGGTGCTGCTCAGGAACACCGAACTGAGACGGTCGAAGGTCAGCACCCCGTCCGGCTTCGGGTAGCTGATGCGGGTGTGCTGGGCCGCCGGCTCCAGGCAGGCGTGGTCCGGCTGCGTACGGTGCAGCGTCCACGGCGGGTTGCGCACGCCCAGCTTCGGCAGCAGCCACTGCTCCACGCCGGTCATCAGCGTGGCCACGGTCTGGCCCTTCTTGAACCACTGCTTGAAGTTCTTGGCCTGCTGCAGTTCGGTGAACAGCCAGCTGGCTTCGAAGGCCTGCGGATAGGCGCTCAGTTCATCGTGCTGGCGATCGGCGGCCAGCGCGTCGAACGCGGCGTCGGCGCACAGCATGCCGGTCTTGATCGCGGCGTGGCTGCCCTTGATGCGGCTGGCGTTGAGATAACCGGCCTCGCAACCGACCAGCGCGCCACCGGGGAACACCGTCTTCGGCAGCGACAGCAGGCCGCCGGCGGTGATCGCACGCGCGCCGTAGCCGATGCGGGTACCGCCTTCCAGATGCTTGCGGATATCCGGATGGGTCTTGAAGCGCTGGAATTCCTCGAACGGGCTCAGCCAGGGGTTCTTGTAGTCCAGGCCGACCACGTAGCCGATGGCGACCTTGCCACCGTCGGCGTGGTACAGGAACGCGCCGCCGTAGGTGTCGCTGTCCAGCGGCCAGCCGGCGGCGTGCACCACCAGGCCCGGCTCATGCCTGGCCGGGTCGATCTGCCACAGTTCCTTGATGCCGATACCGTAGGCCTGCGGGTCCTTGCCTTCGTCGAGCCTGTAACGGGCGATCAGCTGGCGGCCAAGGTGGCCGCGCGCGCCTTCGGCGAAGATCGTGTACTTCGCATGCAGCGCCATGCCGCGCTCGAAGGCCGGGCCGATGCTGCCGTCCTTCTCGATGCCCATGTCGCCGGTGGCCACGCCGATCACTTCGCCGGTGTCGCCGTACAGCACCTCGGCGGCGGCGAAGCCGGGGAAGATCGCAACCTCCAGCGCCTCGGCCTGCTGCGCCAGCCAGCGGGTCACTTCGCCCAGGCTGATGATGTAGTTGCCTTCGTTGTGGAAGCACTCCGGCAGCAGCGCATTGGGCGTGCTGCGCGACCCGGTCTCGCTGAGGAACAGGAACTCGTCGCGGGTGACCTTCTGCTTCAGCGGTGCGCCGCGTTCGGCCCAGTCCGGGAACAGTTCGGTCAGGGCGCGCGGGTCCATCACCGCACCGGACAGAACATGTGCACCGGGCTCGGAGCCCTTCTCCAGCACGCACACCGACAGTTCGCGGCCGGCTTCGATCGCACGCTGGCGCAGGCGGATCGCGGTGGCCAGGCCGGCCGGGCCGGCACCGACGATCACCACGTCGAACTCCATTACTTCACGCGGGGGCAGGGCGTTGGCTTCAGCGCTCATCGATTGCATGACTCGTGGGTAGTGCCGGTGGCAGGGCCACCGGCGGTTGCCTGGAAATCGCGCGTGCAGCCACGGCGAAACGGTTGTTTGAATGTGTCAGGGTACCGGGACGGGCGTGATCGAGCTAGATAGACGCCGTTCACCGCACGATTGCTGCAGCGCAGCGTAGTGCCTCAGCCCTGGTGGGGGCTAACCCTGGTCGGCACGCGCTGCCCGGATGACCGACAATGGCCGGGTCCTGACTGCGTGTGAGTGCCATGGCTTTGCATCCGTACGATCTGTTCGATGTCCGTTCCCTGCTCAACGAGGAAGAGCGTGCGGTGCAGGAGAGTGTCGCCCGCTTCACCAACGAGCGCGTGCTGCCGATCATCGGCGATGCCTTCGACCAGGCCCGTTTTCCGTCTGAACTGGTACCGGAGATCGCATCGCTGGGCCTGCTCGGCGCGACACTGCCGGCCGAATACGGTGGCGGTGGCCTCGGCGCGGTCAGCTATGGCTTGATCTGCCAGGAGCTGGAGCGCGGCGATTCGGGCCTGCGCAGCTTCGTTTCGGTGCAGAGCTCGCTGTGCATGTATCCCATCTACGCGTACGGCAGCGAGGAACAGCGCCAGCAGTGGTTGCCGGCGATGGCACGCGGCGAACTGATCGGCTGCTTCGGCCTGACCGAGGCGCACGGTGGGTCCGACCCGGCCAGCATGAAGACCCGAGCGGTACGCGACGGCAGCGACTGGCGCATCAGCGGCAGCAAGATGTGGATCACCAGCGGCCCGGTGGCCGACCTGGCCATCGTCTGGGCACAGACCGAGGACGGCATCCAGGGCTTCGTGCTGGAGAAGGGCATGGCCGGTTTCACCACGCAGGAAATCAAGCACAAGATGAGCCTGCGCGCCTCGTTGACCGGCGCGCTGTTCTTCGACGATGTGCGCGTGCCCGACAGCCACCGCCTGCCGAACGTGAAGGGCCTGAAGGGACCGCTGGGCTGCCTGACCCAGGCCCGTTACGGCATCAGCTGGGGGCCGATCGGTGCGGCGATTGCCTGCCTGGATGAAGCGCTGGGCTATGCCAAGGAGCGTGTGCTGTTTGGTCGTCCGCTGGCGGCCACGCAGAGCGCGCAGATCAAGCTGGCCGAGATGGCCCGCCGCATCACCACCGCGCAGCTGCTGGCCTTGCAGCTGGGCCGCCTGAAGGAAGCCGGCCAGCTGCAGCCACAGCAGGTCAGCCTGGCCAAGTGGAACAACTGCCGCATGGCCATCGATATCGCCCGCGAGTGTCGCGATCTGCTCGGTGGGGCTGGCATCACCACCGAACACGTGGCGATCCGGCACGCGCTGAACCTCGAATCGGTGATCACCTATGAAGGCACCGAGACCGTGCACCAGCTGGTGATTGGCCGCGAACTGACCGGCATCAACGCGTTCTGACAGCGGGTTCCGGTGGGTGCCAACCTTGGTCGGCACATTTCCTCGGCGCGCATCCGGGCATCGGTGCGGACCAAGGTCCGCACCCACCATAAGCAGGTCACACGTACGTGTAGAGCCGAGCCCATGCTCGGCTGCTTCCTCTCACGCGCCGCCGGCAAACCCGTGCTGCCGCCAGGCTTCATACATCACCACGGCAACGGTGTTGGAAAGATTGAGGCTGCGGTTGTCCGGCCGCATCGGCAGGCGCAGGCGGCGGCCATCCGGCAGTGCATCGAGCACGTCCTGCGGCAGGCCGCGGCTTTCCGGGCCGAACAGGAAGGCGTCGCCCTCTTCAAAGGCCACGCTGTCGTAGCGCACGCTGGCGCGGGTACTGAGTGCGAACAACCGATTCGGTGCAATCCGCGCCAGCGCGGTGTCCAGATCCGGATGCACCTGCAGGCGCGAGTACTCGTGGTAGTCCAGGCCGGCGCGCTTGAGCTGCTTGTCTTCCAGTGCGAAGCCGAGTGGCTCGACCAGGTGCAGCTGCGCGCCGGTGTTGGCGCAGAGCCGGATCACATTGCCCGTGTTGGGCGGGATTTCCGGTTGGAACAGGATCACGTGGAACTGGGGTGCGGCATTCATCGGCGCAGTGTACCTGCGACGGCGGCCTGCTTTACGGCGCGCGCCCTGCGCGGGGCAGGGCGGCACCGCTTACGGGCGCAGCAGGACCTGGGCGGTTTCGGTGGCCAGGGCCTGCAGGTCGGCCGCGCTCGGACGCACCTGCAGGGTCGGCAGGTTGACGATCACCTGGTTGGCGACGCTGGTGGCGGCGGCGGCCAGGGTGGCGGCGTAGCGCTGTGCTTCCAGTTCGGCGGCCAGGGCGACGCGCTGTTCCAGGCTCGGGCGCACTTCCACCGCGGCCAGGGTGGTGATCGGCAGGGCGGCGGCGACGGGGGCGGCGGTGAAGCCGTCGCGTTCGGCCAGCTGGTCGGCGCTGGGGCGCACTTCCACGGTGGCCAGGGTCGGAATGCCGCTGGCCTGTTCCCAAGCCTGCTGGGCCAGCTGGTCGGCGGCCGGGCGAACCTGCACGGTGGCCAGGGTCTTGATGGATTCGGAGGCCTGCACCGACGAAACAACCGCGGTGCCGGCGATCAGGGCGATGGCGATGGCAATGGTCTTGGCGTTCATGACGGGGCCTGTTTAGTGTTGTTGAGCGGTGGTGTGGTAGTAAGGTAGAACACCAATTCGGGGGATGCAAGGGAAATTTTCGATTTCTTGCATTTGTTCAGTCTTCAGTCAGCTTTTGTCTGAAGCCCTTCTTGGCGCAGGAAGTACCAAGCAAACCCCGTGCCAACTTTTAATCATTGATTTGAAAGGGTTTTTCTCCCGTCGGAAAGTGTCCGCGGGGCGGACACCTGTCCATCCGAGGGGGCGCGGACACTGTCCGGACGCAGGGGCGGGGGAGACGTGACTGCTGTCGGGGGCCGCCGACAAGGCCCTGAACGGCTACGGGGGCAAACACCCCCAGTGACTGCTGGCGGATTCCGGGCCCCGGATGGGCGCGCTAGGATCGGGCTTCACCAACGTGACCAAGGATCCGGAAATGTCTCTCGCCCTGCGCCCGCGTGCTGCACTGCTCGCTGTTGCCCTCAGCACTGCCCTGGGCACGCTCGCGCCCACTCCTGCACTGGCGGCCAAGACGGTCACGCCGGCCAAGGTCGATATTCCGTTCGAGCAGTTCACCCTGCCCAACGGGCTGCGCGTGATCGTGCATACCGATCGCAAGGCGCCGATCGTGGCGGTCAACGTCTGGTATCACGTCGGCAGCAAGGACGAGCCTGCGGGCCGCACCGGTTTCGCCCACCTGTTCGAACACCTGATGTTCCAGAGCAGCGAAAACCACGACGGCGAGTATTTCGAACCGTTCAAGCAGGTGGGTGCCACCGGCCAGAACGGCACCACCAATACCGATCGCACCAATTACTTCGAGAACGTGCCGACCACCGCGCTGGACATGGCGCTGTGGATGGAGTCGGACCGCATGGGCCATCTGCTCGGTGCGATCGACCAGGCGGCGCTGGACGAGCAGCGTGGCGTGGTGCAGAACGAGAAGCGCCAGGGCGAGAACCAGCCCTACGGCCAGGCCTGGGAGAAGCTCAACCGTGCGATGTACCCGGCCGGCCACCCGTATCACCACAGCGTGATCGGCTCGATGAACGACCTCAACGCGGCCTCGCTGGATGACGTCAAGACCTGGTTCCGCACCTGGTATGGCCCGAACAACGCGGTGCTGGTGCTGGCGGGCGATATCGACGTGGCCACCGCCAAGGAGAAGGTGGCCCGTTACTTCGGCAGCATCCCGGCCGGTCCGAGCATGGCGCAGCCGAAGGTCGACGTGGCCAAGCGCCCGGCCGACACCCGCGAGACGATGACCGACAAGGTGCCGCAGTCGCGCATCTACCGCGCCTGGAACGTGCCGCAGGTCGGCACCACCGACGTCGACCAGCTGCAGCTGCTGGCCTATGTGCTCGGCGGCGCCAAGTCCTCGCGCCTGAGCCAGCGACTGCAGCACCAGGACAAGCTGGTGGACAACATCAGCGCCGGCGCCTACGCCTCGCAGCTGGGTTCCAACTTCATCGTCATGGCCACGGTGAAGCAGGGCCAGGATCCGGCCAAGGTCGAGAAGATCATCGACGAAGAACTGGACCGGTTGATCAAGGAGGGCCCCACGGCCGACGAGCTGGCGCGTGCCAAGACCGGCTCGCGCGCAGCGTTCATCCGCGGCATCGAGCGCATCGGTGGTTTCGGTGGCAAGGCCGACGCACTGGCCGAATGCGCGGTCTACACCGGCGACCCGGGCTGCTTCCGCACGTCGCTGGCCAACATCGACAAGGCGACCGCGGCCGACCTGAAGCGCCTGGGCGCACAGTGGCTGGACGTCGGCAGCCACACGCTGGTGGTCGAACCGGGCGAGCGCGTGGCGCTGAAGGAAGATCCCTCACAGGCGCCGAAGCCGTTCAACGTGCCGGCGGTGGACCCGAAGTACAGCACTCTGCCGGAGCAGGTGGACCGCAAGGCCGGCGTGCCGCAGACCCGTGAATTCCCGCAGCTGAAGTTCCCCGCCCTGCAGCGCGCCACGCTGAAGAACGGCACCCAGGTGGTGCTGGCCGAGCGCCACGAGATTCCGGTGGTGCAGTTCAGCTACCAGTTCCCGGGTGGCTTCACCGCCGACCAGGGCCGCAAGCCGGGCACCGCCAACTTCACCATGAACCTGATGACCGAAGGCGCCGGCAAGCTCGGCTCGCTGGCCTTCGCCGATGCCGCCGATGCGCTGGGTGCCAGCCTGGACGCCGGTGCCGGCCTGGATTCGGTGACCGTGGACCTGTCGGCACTGAAGGAGAACCTGGTGCCATCGCTGGCCCTGTACCGCGATCTGCTGCGCGAGCCGCGCTTCGAACAGGCCGAGATCGACCGGGTCAAGGCCACCTGGATCGCCGGCATCCAGCAGGAGAAGGTCAACCCGAACGCGGTGGCCATGCGCGTGCTGCCGCCGCTGCTGTACGGCAAAGGCCATCCGTACGCCATTCCGTTCACTGGCAGCGGCGATGAAGCGGCCATCAGCAGCCTCACCCGCGAGGATCTGGTCGACTTCCACCGCGACTGGCTGCGCCCGCAGGATGGCACCCTGATCGTGGTTGGCGATACCACGCTGGCCGAGATCGTGCCCCTGCTGGACAAGCAGCTGGGCGACTGGAAGGCCACGGGCGATGCGCCGCAGGTGAAGGCGGCCACCGATGTGGCGCTGCCGAAGGGCCCGCGCGTGTTCCTGATCGATCAGCCGGGTGCGGTGCAGGCAAACCTGTTCGCCGGCCAGGTGGTGCCGCCGTCCAGTGACGCCAGCTCGACCCGCTTCGATATCGCCAACGGTGTGATCGGCGGTGACTTCACCTCGCGCCTGAACATGAACCTGCGCGAGGACAAGCACTGGTCCTATGGCGCGCGCAGCAGTGCGCCGAACTCGGTCGGACAGCGGCCGTGGGCGGCCAGTGCCCCCGTGCAGATCGACAAGACCGGCCCGGCGCTGGCCGAGATGCAGAAGGAAATCGTCGAGTTCAGCACGGGCAGCAAGCCGGCCACCGCTGCCGAGGTCAACCGCATCCGCAACATCCAGACGCTGAGCCTGCCGGGCGCCTATGAGACCGCCAGTGCGGTCGCCGCGACCATCAGCAGCATCGTGCAGTTCAAGCGGCCGGATGACTATGTGCTGCGTCGCAAGGCCGAGATCGAGGCGATGACGCCGGCCCAGGTGCAGCAGGCTGCGGCCGAGATCAAGCCGCAGGCGCTGACCTGGGTAGTGGTGGGCGACCTCAAGCAGACCGAGGCGGCCGTGCGCGCGCTGAACCTGGGCGAGGTGACCGTGCTGGATGCCGAAGGCAAGCCGGTCAAGAAGTAAGGGACAGGCCTGCCCGCCACGGCGGGCAGGCCTCCCGGCTACCCTCGATTCAGGCGGTTCAGGCAGAATCCCCCTCATACCCTTCCAGGATCTGCCCATGCGCGTTCTGCTGCTTTCCTCCCTGCTGCTCACCGTCACCGCCTGTACCTGGGTGCCGATCGAACCGGCCGGGAAGACCGTCCGCGTGCTGCCGGCCGGGCCGGCGCCGACCGGCTGCATCACCAAGGGCGAGGTGGTGGTCACCGTGAAGAGCAAGGTCGGCTTCTACAACCGCAACCCGCTGCGCGTGCAGGAAGAACTGGAAACGCTGGCCCGCAACGAGGCCCCCAGCGCCGGCGCCAATGCCGTACAGGCCGCCGCACCGCCGGCCGATGGCAGCCAGCGCTTTGCCGCCTTCCAGTGCCCGCCGCGCTGAATCCTTCACCATACGGGCAAGCCTGAATTCGTAAAGATGCGGTGAAGGCCCGGGGGGTTATAGAATAGCGCCCCCTTTTGCCTGAGCCTTGGCGCTAACCTCGATGCTCTTCAAGAATGTCTCGATCGCCGGCCTGGCACACGTCGATGCGCCTCATACGCTGACGACGAAGGAAATCAACGAACGCCTGCAGCCGACGCTGGACCGGCTGGGCATCCGCACCGACGTGCTCGGCGATATCGCCGGCATCCACGCCCGCCGCCTGTGGGACAACGGCGTGCTGGCCTCGGACGCGGCCACCATGGCCGGTCGCAAGGCACTGGAAGATGCCGGCATCGAAGCCACCCAGGTCGGCCTGCTGGTCAATACCTCGGTCAGCCGCGACTACCTGGAGCCGTCCACGGCCTCCATCGTCTCGGGCAATCTGGGTGTCAGCGACGAATGCATGACGTTCGATGTCGCAAATGCCTGCCTGGCCTTCATCAACGGCATGGACATCGCGGCGCGCATGATCGAGCGCGGTGACATCGACTATGCGCTGGTGGTGGATGGCGAAACCGCCAACCTGGTGTACGAGAAGACGCTGGAGCGCATGACCGCGCCGGACGTCACCGCCGACGATTTCCGCAACGAACTGGCGGCGCTGACCACCGGTTCGGGCGCTGCCGCCATGGTGATGGCGCGCTCGGAACTGGTGCCGGATGCCCCGCGCTACAAGGGCGGCGTCACCCGTTCGGCGACCGAATGGAACCAGCTGTGCCTGGGCAACCTGGACCGCATGGTGACCGACACCCGCCTGCTGCTGATCGAAGGCATCAAGCTGGCGCAGAAGACGTTCACTGCGGCCAAGATCGCGCTGGGCTGGGCGGTGGAAGAACTGGACCAGTTCGTCATCCACCAGGTCAGCCAGCCGCACACCGCAGCATTCATCAAGAACTTCGGCATCGACCCGAAGAAGGTCATGACCATCTTCGGCGAGCACGGCAACATCGGCCCGGCGTCGGTACCGATCGTGCTGAGCAAGCTCAAGCAGCTGGGCAAGCTGAAGAAGGGTGATCGCATCGCGCTTCTGGGCATCGGCTCGGGCCTGAACTGCTCGATGGCCGAAGTGGTCTGGTAAACAGACCCCTGCGTTGAATCCTGGGGCCGGTACTACCGGCCCTTTTTACAGGTGCGACCCGATGTCCAAGCTTCCCGGTTACCCCGCCCATCCCCAACGCTTCGAGGTTCGCCCCGGCCTGTCGATGAACTATCTCGACGAGGGCCCGCGCGACGGTGAGGTGGTGGTGATGGTGCACGGCAATCCGTCGTGGAGCTATTACTGGCGCACGCTGGTGGCCGGCCTGTCGGACAAGTACCGTTGCATCGTGCCCGACCACATCGGCATGGGCCTGTCGGACAAGCCCGATGACCGTGGCTATGCGTACACGCTGCAATCGCGCGTGGATGACCTGGATGCGCTGCTCAGGCACCTGGGCATCACCGGCCCGGTGACCCTGGCCGTGCACGACTGGGGCGGCATGATCGGCTTTGGCTGGGCGCTGTCGCACCACGCGCAGGTCAAGCGGCTGGTGGTGCTCAACACCGCCGCGTTCCCGATGCCGGCAGCGAAGAAGATGCCGTGGCAGATCGCGCTCGGACGGCACTGGAAGATCGGCGAGTGGATCATCCGCACCTTCAATGCCTTCTCCGCCGGCGCATCGTGGCTGGGCGTTGAGCGGAAGATGCCCGCCGACGTGCGCCGCGCGTATGTATCGCCGTACAACAGCTATGCCAACCGCATCAGCACCATCCGCTTCATGCAGGACATTCCGCTGGGCCCGGCCGACAAGGCGTGGTCGCTGCTGGAGCGTGCAGGCAAGGCGCTGCCGTCGTTTGCCGATCGCCCGGCCTTCATAGGCTGGGGCCTGCGCGACTTCGTGTTCGACCACCATTTCCTGCAGGGCTTCCAGGCGGCGCTGCCGCAGGCCCAGGTGCATGCCTTCAAGGACGCGGGCCACTACGTGCTGGAAGACAAGCACGAGGTGCTGGTGCCGGAGATCCGCGCCTTCCTGGACGCGAACCCGATCTGATCGGATCCCCTCGGTAGCGCCGGGCCATGCCCGGCGTTGTCGTACAGGGAGTCAGAGCCCTTCCGTGCCGGAAACGGGACCGACCCCGACCGTCACGCCGCGATCGGCGCCTGCGGCGGAGACGACGGGCTGCTGCCGTTGTCGTCCGGATGATCGTCGTCGTTGTCCGCCTCGTCGCGCCAGCGCCAGTCGGCCAGCGTCAGCGGGTCCAGGCCGTAGGCGATGCGGGCCTTGTCGCACTGCGGGCTGGCCTTGCCGTACTCCCATGAGGCATCCACTTCGCGGCACACGCTGGGCCGGTTGGGGTGGATCGTGCAGCGCGAATACACGCCGATCTGCGCATCCAGTGCCACGCAGCGCACCGGTTTGGAGTGGGTGCCGCGCATGCACAGGCGATGCGGGTCGAGCACTTCGGTCAGCTGGTGGGGCACGCCGCCCGGGGTGACCTCGTCCGATTCCATCCAGTGGAAGGCCACGCGGTACTGGGTGCAGCAGGCGCCGCAGGTCATGCAGGGGTGTTGCATGGGCAAGCCGCCTCGGGCGGCAGTCGGAATCGGGAACGAGGCTGCGGATTTTCCACGAAGTGAGCCGCCGCGCAAGAAATTCCGTAAGCGGCGACAATGAACGGATGAACCGACCCTGCAACATTGCTGCGCGGTTGCCTGAACTGGCCCGTGAACGCCCCGACCAGATCGCCATCCGCTGCCCCGGCCGCCGCGGCGCCGGCAACGGCATGGCGGCCTACGATGTGACCCTGGACTATCGGCAGCTGGATGCCCGCAGCGACGCCATGGCCGCCGGCCTGGCCGGCTACGGGATCGGGCGCGGCGTGCGCACGGTGGTGATGGTGCGGCCCTCGCCGGAGTTCTTCCTGCTGATGTTCGCCCTGTTCAAGCTGGGTGCGGTGCCGGTGCTGGTCGATCCCGGCATCGACCGGCGCGCGCTGAAGCAGTGCCTGGACGAAGCCCAGCCGGAGGCCTTCATCGGCATCCCGCTGGCCCACGTGGCACGGCTGGCGCTGCGCTGGGCGCCGTCGGCGACCCGCTTGGTCACGGTGGGACGGCGGCTGGCCTGGGGCGGGACCACCCTGGCCGCGCTGGAGCGCGCGGGCGCGCAGGCCGGGCCGATGCTGGCGGCCACCGACGGCGAGGACATGGCCGCGATCCTGTTCACCAGCGGCTCTACGGGCGTGCCCAAGGGCGTGGTCTACCGCCATCGCCATTTCCTGGGCCAGATCGAGCTGCTGGGCAGCGCCTTCGGCATGGAGGCCGGCGGGGTGGACCTGCCGACCTTCCCGCCCTTCGCCCTGTTCGATCCCGCATTGGGGTTGACCTCGGTGATCCCGGACATGGACCCCACGCGGCCCGCGCAGGCCGATCCGGCACGCCTGCATGATGCGATCCAACGCTTCGGCGTGACCCAGCTGTTCGGCTCGCCTGCGCTGATGCGGGTCCTGGCCCGCCATGGCCGGCCGCTGCCGTCGGTGACCCGGGTGACCTCGGCCGGTGCCCCGGTTCCGCCGGATGTGGTCGCCACCATCCGTGGCCTGCTGCCGGCCGGCGCGCAGTTCTGGACGCCGTACGGTGCCACCGAATGCCTGCCGGTGGCGGTGGTGGAAGGCCATGAACTGGAGCGCACCCGTGCGGCCACCGAGGGCGGTGCGGGTACCTGCGTGGGCAACGTGGTGGCCCCGAACGAAGTGCGCATCATCGCCATCGACGATGCACCGCTGGCCGACTGGTCGCAGGTGCGCGTGCTGGCCACCGGCGAGGTGGGCGAGATCACCGTGGCCGGCCCCACCGCCACCGACAGCTATTTCAATCGCCCGCAGGCCACCGCTGCGGCGAAGATTGCCGAAACGCTGGCCGATGGCAGTACCCGCATCGTGCATCGCATGGGCGATGTCGGCTATTTCGACGCGCAGGGCCGTTTGTGGTTCTGCGGACGCAAGACCCAGCGCGTGGAAACCCCGCACGGCCCGCTCTACACCGAACAGGTCGAGCCGGTGTTCAACACGGTGCAGGGCGTGGCACGCACCGCGCTGGTCGGCGTGGGTCCCGCGGGCGCGCAGGTGCCGGTCCTGTGCGTGGAGCTGCAGCGTGGACAGTCCGACAGCCCGGCGCTGCATGAAGTGCTGCGCGCCCTTGCCGGCGCACGCCTGCCCGAGGCCGGGCTGCAGCACTTCCTGGTGCATCCGGCGTTTCCCGTCGATATCCGTCACAACGCCAAGATCGGCCGCGAGAAGCTCGCCGTCTGGGCCAGCGCCGAACTGGAGAAGCGCGCATGAAGATCCTGGTCACCGGTGGTGGTGGTTTCCTTGGCCAGGCGCTGTGCCGCGGGCTGGTCGAGCGCGGCCACCAGGTGCTGGCATTCAACCGCAGCCACTACCCGGCGCTGCAGGCGCTGGGAGTGGGCCAGATCCGTGGCGACCTGGCGGACCCGCAGGCCGTGCTGCATGCGGTGGCCGGTGTCGATGCGGTATTCCACAACGGTGCCAAGGCCGGTGCCTGGGGAAGTTACGACAGCTACCACCAGGCCAATGTGGTCGGCACCGACAATGTCATCGCTGCCTGCCGTGCGCATGGCATCGGCAGGCTGGTCTATACCTCCACACCGAGCGTGACCCATCGTGCCACCCACCCGGTGGAAGGACTGGGCGCGGACGAGGTGCCCTACGGCGAGGATTTCCAGGCGCCGTACGCGGCGACCAAGGCGATCGCCGAACAACGGGTGCTGGCCGCCAACGACGCGACGCTGGCCACGGTGGCGCTGCGTCCGCGCCTGATCTGGGGGCCGGGCGACCAGCAGCTGGTGCCGCGTCTGGCCGAGCGCGCACGGCAGGGCCGGCTGCGCCTGGTCGGTGATGGCAGCAACAAGGTCGACACCACCTACATCGACAACGCCGCGCTGGCGCACTTCCTGGCATTCGAGGCGCTGGGCCCGGCGGCGGCCTGCGCCGGCAAGGCCTACTTCATCTCCAATGGCGAGCCACTGCCGATGCGCGAGCTGGTCAACAAGTTGCTGCAGGCCGTGGGCGCCCCCCCTGTGGAGAAGGCAATCAGCTTCAGGACCGCCTACCGGATCGGTGCGATCTGCGAGCGCCTGTGGCCGCTGCTGCGGTTGCGCGGCGAGCCGCCGTTGACGCGTTTCCTCGCCGAGCAGCTGTGCACGCCGCACTGGTACAGCATGGAGCCGGCGCGCCGTGATTTCGGCTATGTGCCGCAGGTCAGCATCGAGGAAGGGCTGCGTCGGCTGCAGGCCGCGTCGTCATGACGGCAGCCTCACGGCGCTGAAGACTTCATCGCGCGCAGAACCGGCCATCACCGGTTGCACACCGCCGGACCGGGAGGATGGACCCCACGCCACCCACGGCCGAATATCTGCGAGGAGCGCCATGCTGCATTACGCCGTCATTTTCTTCGTCATCGCCATCATCGCCGCCGTGCTCGGTTTCTCCGGCATCGCCGGCGCGGCCAGCAACATTGCCTGGATCCTGTTCGTGGTGTTCCTGGTCCTGGCGGTGATCTCGATGTTCCGCAAGCGCGGCTAGTGAGCCCCGGAGCAGTGCCGGTCGATGGCCGGCACTGCTCCGGCGGAAGCGGTTGTTTCCTGTAGTACCGGGTACTGCCTGGCCTACAGCAGCCTCTGATCGGCTTCGTGCCGTTCCAGCGCCAGTTCGATCAGGCGCGTGATCAGCGTGGTGTAATCCACGCCACTGGCGCCCCACAGCTTCGGGTACATGCTGATGCGGGTGAAGCCCGGCAGCGTGTTGACCTCGTTGATGACGACGCGGCCATCGCCGGTCAGGAACACATCCACTCTGGCCATGCCGGCGCACTCCAGCGCCTGATACGCCTGCAGGGCGATCTGCCTGATCCGCTGCTGGGTGGCATCATCGATGTCGGCCGGGACCACGACGTCGGCACCGTTCTCGTTGAGGTACTTGGTGTCGTAGGCATAGAACTCGTCGTGCACCACCACTTCGCCACACACGCTGGCCTGCGGCTGCTCGTTGCCGAGCACCGCACATTCGATCTCGCGGCCGGCCACGGCCGCTTCCACCAGAACCTTGTGGTCGTAGCGCAGCGCCCGTTCCAGCGCGGCCGCGAAGCCGGCAGCGTCCTTGACCTTGCTCACCCCCACCGACGAACCCTGGTTGGCCGGCTTCACGAACAGCGGCAGACCGAGCTGGGCGATGACGCCGTCGACATCGATGTTCGCAGCCTGGTGGCGACGGATGCACTGCCAGGGCGCCACCTGCAGGCCGGCATCGCGCAGCAGGCGCTTGGTCACGTCCTTGTCCATGGCCACGGCCGAGCCCAGCACCGGTGAACCGACGAAGGGCAGGTTGGCCATGCGCAGCAGGCCCTGCAGCGCGCCATCCTCACCCAGCGGACCATGCACGATCGGCAGGACAATGTCGATCTGGCCGAGCACGGCAGCCGGATCGGCGGGCTGCAGCTGCGCCTGTCCGGCGCCCGGGTGCACCGCCAGCGCGACGCCGGACCGGTGCAGCGCGATGCGCGCCGGATCATCGGCGTTGAGCAGGAAGCTCCCGGCCTGGCTCAGATGCCATCGGCCCTGCTTGTCGATGCCGATCAGCACCGGCTCGAAGCGCTCGTGGTCGAGTGCGTCGAGGATGTTCTTCGCCGACTGCAGCGAGACTTCGTGCTCGGAGGACGTACCACCGAAAATGATGCCGACCCGGGTCCTGCTCATGGGCAATGCGATGTCCTGGACGTTGCGTGGCCCCACAGCATGGACCTTCCTTCGCCCGGCAGGTGAGGCGGAGATGAACCCGCACCCATCCGCGCTGCCCGGCCCAAGCCCGGCACCCACGAAGGTAGAATGGGGCCATGGCTCTTTCCCTGCTCAAGTCCCTCAAGCCGGTCGCCGGCCGTGCCCTGCAGATCGCCCTGAACCGCGCCCTGGCGCTGGATCCGGATACCCGCCACGCGTTGGCCGGTCTGGATGGCCGCCATATCGATCTGACCCTGGAGGCTCCTGCGCTGGCCATGCGCATCAGCGTTGACGGTGACCAGCTGCGGGTGGGGCCGGTGGATGCGCAGGAAGCCGATCTGGCCGTACGCAGCAGCCTGTCGGGGGTGCTGGCCCAGCTGCCGCTGCTGGCCAATGCCCGGCGCGCCGACAGCACCGGCAAGGGACGCGTGCGCGTGGCCGGCGATGCCGAGTTGGCGCGCCGCCTGCAGCAGCTGGCCAAGGGCTTCGACCCGGACTGGCAGCAGCCGTTCGTCAGCGTGTTCGGCGAGGTGCTGGGCGTACAGGTGGCCAATACACTGCGCGGCGCGCTGCAGCACGCCCGCCAGGGCGTGATCGATCTGGCGCACAGTGCAGCCGAATTCATTACCGAGGAATCGCGCGACGTGGTGCCGCGCGCCGAGCTGGACGCGTTCCACGACGATGTGGATGTGCTGCGCGATGATGTCGAGCGCCTGGGTGCACGCGTGCAGCGCCTGCGGGGTGCGGCATGAAGGCGGTGCTGCGGGCCAGCCGCATCGGCCGGGTGATCCTGCGCTACCGCCTGGATGACCTGCTGCAGGACACGCCGGCCGAACGCTGGCTGCGCCTGGCCAAACCCTTCGTTCCGCGGGCCTCTGCCGACATCGCCGCGCAATCGCGTGGCGCACGCCTGCGCCTGGCGCTGCAGGACCTGGGTCCGATCTTCGTCAAGTTCGGGCAGATCCTGTCGACCCGTCGCGACCTGGTGCCGCCGGACGTGGCCAACGAACTGACCCTGCTGCAGGACCGGGTCAAGCCGTTCGACGGCGACACCGCGCGCCGCATCGTCGAGGACGCGCTGGGCCTGCCGGTCAGCGAAGCCTTTGCCAGCTTCGATACCGAACCGCTGGCGTCGGCCTCGATCGCGCAGGTCCATGCGGCCACGCTGGCCGATGGCCGCCAGGTGGTGGTCAAGGTGCTGCGCCCGGGCATCGAGAAGCAGATCGACGCCGATATCGCCCTGCTCAATTCACTGGCCGCGCTGGTTGAGCGCACCCACCCGCGTGCCGACAAGATCCGCCCGCGCGAAGTCGTGGCGGAAGTGGAGAACACCCTGGCCGCCGAGCTGGACCTGCAGCGCGAAGGCGCCAACGCCAGCGTGCTGCGCCGCTTCTGGGAGAACTCCGACGACCTGTACGTGCCGGAAGTGATCTGGAGCCACACGGCCGAGCGCGCGCTGACCCTGGAGCGCGTGTGGGGCATTCCCTCCGATGACATCGTGGCACTGGACGCCGCCGGGATCGATCGCAAGGCGCTGGCCGCCAAGGGCGTGCGGGTGTTCTACACCCAGGTGTTCCGCGACAACTTCTTCCACGCCGATGCGCATGCCGGCAACATCTGGGTCGACCCCGATCCGGCACGCCGCAGCGATCCGCGCTTCATCGCGCTGGACTTCGGCATCATGGGCCAGCTGTCGCAGGAAGATCAGTACTACCTGGCTGAGAACTTCATGGCCATTTTCAACCGCGACTACCGCCGCATCGCCGAGCTGCACGTGCAGGCGCGCTGGATGCCGGACCACGTGCGCATCGACGACCTGGAAGCGGCGGTGCGGTCGGTGTGCGAGCCGTACTTCACCCGCCCGCTGTCGCAGATCTCGCTGGCGGAAGTGCTGATGAAGCTGTTCCGCGTGGCGCAGCGCTACCAGCTGACGCTGCAGCCGCAGCTGATCCTGCTGCAGAAGACCCTGTTGAACATCGAAGGCGTCGGTCGCCAGCTCGACCCGCAGATCGATATCTGGGCGGTGGCCAAGCCGGTACTGGCGAAGATCCTGCGCGAGCGCTACAGCCCGCGCAGGGTGATGCGCGAGCTCGGCAAGCGCCTGCCGGAAATCATGACCCACGCACCGGACATGCCACGCCTGGTGCATGCCTGGCTGACCCAGCAGGTGGAGGGACGTCACGAGCTGGCGATGCGCTCGCGCGATCTGGTATCGCTCGATGCCAGCGTGCAGCGCCTGCAGAAGCATGCGGTCGGTGCCATCACCGGCGTCGGCCTGCTCGCCATTGCCGCCCTGATGTACGTGCTGCAGCCGCCCGGCTGGTACTGGGGCGACCTGCCGATGTGGAGCTGGCTGTCGGGCGCGGTGGGTGTGGTCGCGTTGGCCCGGGCATGGTGGAAGTAGCCGCCGTGCTGCAGGCGCTCAAGGACGAACTGGTGCGCTTTGGCGCCGACAACGATGCGCGCGAAAGCGAGCGGGCCCGGCGCATGCTCAACATCACGCCGGATACCGGTGCGCTGCTGTCGCTGCTGGTACGTTTCGGACAGGCCCGGCGCGTGCTGGAGATCGGCACCTCCAACGGCTATTCCACGCTGTGGCTGGCCGAGGCTGCCGCTGCCATCGACGGCCATGTGACCACGCTGGAGTACGCTGCCGACAAGGTGGCCCTGGCCGGCGCGACCTTCGCCCGCAGCGGCCTGCAGGCGCATATCACCCTGATGCACGCTGACGCCGGGACGTGGCTGGCGCAGGCGGCCGATGCCAGCATCGACCTGCTGTTCCTCGATTCGGATCGCGAGCAGTACGCTGGCTGGTGGCCGCACCTGCGCCGCGTGCTGCGGCCCGGTGGCCTGCTGGTGGTGGACAACGCGATCTCCCACGCCGAACAGATGGAGCCGCTGCGTGCAGCACTGGTGGCCGATCCTGATGTCAGCGTCAGCCTGGTGCCGGTGGGCAACGGTGAACTGCTCGCACTGCGCAACGTTTGACGCACTGCCCTGCGGAGCCGGGCCCGTATAATCGCGCGGTGAGCACCGAACCCGATACCCTCGCCGCGGTCGAGACCGACACCGCCCCCCTTCGGCTCCTGCACCTGGATGAACGCCTGGCGGTGGTCGACAAGCCGGCCGGGCTGATGGTCCATGACAGCAAGCTGGCCCGTGGCGAAGATGATTTCCTGGCCGATCGCCTGCGTGAGCAGCTCGGGCGCCCGATCTTTCTGGTGCATCGGCTGGATCGTGCCACCAGTGGCTGCCTGCTGCTGGCTTTCGACCGTGACACCGCCAGTGCGCTGGGCAAGGCCCTGATGGGCGGCGAGGTGGCCAAGGACTACCTGACCATCTGCCGCGGCTGGCCGGCCGAGGCGTCCTGGCGGGTCGACCACGACCTCGACGGCGGCCCCGGAAAACCGGTCAAGAAGCCTGCCATCACCGACTTCCAGTGCCTGGCTACCGGCGAGCTGCCGGTGCCGGTCGGCGAGTTCGCCCGTTCGCGCTATGCGCTGCTGCGCTGCCAGCCGCAGACCGGACGGTTCCGGCAGATCCGCCGGCATCTCAAGCATCTTTCGCACCACATGATCGGCGACACCAGCCACGGCGACGGCCGCCACAACCGCATCTTCCGCATGCAGGGGGTGCACCGCATGCTGCTGCACGCCGAGCGCCTGCGTTTTCCGCATCCCGAGGGCGGCACGGTGGATGTGCGGGCGCCGCTGGACCGGGAATTCCAGAAGGCACTGGACCTGTTCGGCTGGCGGGTGGAGTGAAGGCAGCGCCGGGCATGGCCCGGCGCTACCGCCTCACTTTTTTTCCGGCTCGTTGACGATCGCTTCCAGATCCTTCTGCAGGTCGGCGAACAGCGGCTGCATGCGCGACTGGATGGCCACCATCACGTTCTGCATCAGCGCCGGGGTCTTGTCGAGCAGACTCTGCCCCGCCGGGCTCTCGTAGAACTCGGCCATCGCCAGCACGTCTTCCTTGCTGAAGGTCTTCTTGTAGAGATCCACGTACATCGGCCGCAGCTGCTGCCATGACAGGGCCTGGCGCAGGGTCTGGCTGGTCCGTGCCTGGATGCGCTTGAGCTGCTCCTGCTGCTGGGCATTGAGCTGGCGCTGCGACGCGACCTGCTGGAACTGCTGCTGCTGCATCGCCTCGATCTGCGGCAGCATGGTGTCGATCATGCTCTGCGCGCGGGAGGCCGACAGCAGGCGGTTGATGTCGCCGTCGGTCGGCGCGGCGGCCAGGACCGGGGCGCTGGCCACGGCAAGCGCCAGCAGAAGGGCAGCACGGCGCAGCAGGGCGGGCAGGGTGGATGCGGAGCGGATCATGCGAAGCTTCCTGCGGTACATGGGACGGCCAGCATACCCGCTGGCAAGGCGAAGGCGGCGTGTTCGGTGCCTGATCGGCGGCATACGGCGCGCGATGCCGCACTCCGCCACGTGGCTGCCGTTACAATGCGCGGATGGGCAGTGGACCGGTCACCATCAGCGCGCAGCTTGAAATCCCCGACGGCGAGATCGTCGAGCGTTTCGTGCGTGCCAGTGGTGCCGGTGGCCAGAACGTCAACAAGGTGTCCACCGCGGTGGAACTGCGTTTCGACGTGGCCAACTCGCCCTCGTTGCCCGAACCGTTGCGCGCGCGCCTGCTGGCGCGGCGTGACCGGCGGATGACCGGCGAAGGCGTGCTGGTCATCGACGCGCAACGCTTCCGGACCCAGGATCGCAATCGCGAGGATGCGCGCGAGCGGCTGGCGGCCTTCATCCAGGCCGGGTTGAGCGTGCCCAAACCGCGCAAGGCCACCAAGCCGACCCTCGGGTCGAAACTGCGTCGTCTGGACGCCAAACGCGGGCGCGCGCAGATCAAGCGCGGGCGCTCCTCACGTGACTGGGAGTGATTGCTTGAACAACCCGACTCCGTTGCTGCCGGCCATCCCGCCGAACATGCCGCAGGTCAGATCCAACCCGTTCCTGCGCTGGCTGGCGCGCTGCACCCTGCGCATGGGCGGCTGGAAGGTGGTCGGCACCCTGCCGGACATCCCGAAGCTGGTCTTCATCATCGCCCCGCACTCGTCCAACTGGGACGGGTTCTGGGGCATGGCGGCCAAGATCGCACTGGGCATGAAGGTCAAGGTGCTGGGCAAGGCGTCGCTGTTCTGGTGGCCCCTGGGCCCGCTGCTGCACCGGCTGGGCGTGATCCCGCTGGACCGCAGCTCGCCGCAGGGAACCGTCGGCCAGGCCGTGGACCTGATCCGCAACAACGACAGGATGTGGTTCGCGATCACCCCTGAAGGCACCCGCAAGGCGGTCAAGGAATGGAAGGCCGGATTCCTGAAGATCGCGCGGATGGCCGACGTGCCGATCCTGACCGCCTATTTCCATTATCCGGAGAAGGTCATCGGCGTCGGTCCGCTGTTCCATCCCACCGGCGATGACGTGGCCGACATGGCCGCCATCCGCGAGTTCTACCGGCCCTGGATCGGCAAGACCCGCGGTACGGTCTGAGCCGGCCGCCAGTGAAGGTCCAGACGCCACGTCCGGCACATGCCGGGCGAGCGCGACAGGAGTAGGGTGGACGGTCGGCATCCCATCCCGTCTGCCCAAGGAGCGTTTTACATGTCGCGTACCGTAGTCCTGGCCGCCGCCATCAGCCTGGCGCTGGCGGCCTGTTCCGGCAAGGAGTCCACCCCCGTGTCCGCAGCCCAGAATACCCCGGCCCAGCAGCCGGCCGATGCCTCCACCAACCCGCTGCTGAGCGCCAGCACGCTGCCGTTCCAGGCGCCGCCGTTCGACAAGATCAAGGACAGCGACTACCTGCCGGCGTTCGAGGAAGGCATGCGCCAGCACCTGGCCGACGTGCGCAAGATCGCCGACAACAGCGAGCCGGCCACCTTCGACAACACCATCGTGGCGATGGAGCGCAGCGGCGAGACCCTGACCCGCGTGTCGCGCATCTTCTTCGGCCTGGTGCAGGCCGATACCAACGATGCGCGCCAGAAGATCCAGGAAGAAGTCGCGCCGAAACTGGCCGCGCACCAGGACGAGATCAGCCTCGACCCGAAGCTGTTCGCACGCGTGAAGTCACTGTACGACCAGCGTGACACGCTGGGCCTGGACCCGGTGCAGAAGCGCCTGGTCGAGCATTACTACGACGGCCTGGTGCGTGCCGGTGCGCAGCTGTCCGACGCCGACAAGGCCAGCCTGCGCAAGCTCAACGTGGAAGAGACCACGCTTTCCACCCAGTTCCATACCCGCCTGGTCGCCGCCACCGCTGCCGCTGCCGTCATCGTGGACGACAAGGCCAAGCTGGCCGGCCTGGATGAGAACGCGATCAACACCGCAGCTGCCGATGCGAAGGCGCGCAAGCTTGACGGCAAGTTCCTGCTGCCGCTGCAGAACACCACCCAGCAGCCGGTGCTTGGTTCGCTGAGCGACCGCGACCAGCGCGCCGCCGTGCTCAAGGCCTCGGAAACCCGCGCCGAGCGCGGTGATGCCAACGATACCCGCCAGACCGTGCAGCGCCTGGCCCAGCTGCGTGCGCAGAAGGCCAAGCTGCTGGGTTTCGACACCTTCGCCGACTACCAGCTGGGCGACCAGATGGCCAAGAACCCGGCCGCCGCGCTGAAGCTGCTGACCGACACCGTGCCGGCTGCCACCGCCAAGGCACGTGCCGAAGCCGGCGAGATCCAGAAGGTGATCGACGCGCAGAAGGGCGGTTTCCAGGTTGCGGCCTCGGACTGGGACTTCTACGCCGAGCAGGTACGCAAGGCCAAGTACGATCTGGATGAGTCGCAGATCAAGCCCTATTTCGAGCTGGACAACGTGCTGCAGAACGGCGTCTTCTACGCCGCCACCCAGCTGTACGGCATCACCTTCAAGCCACGTACCGACATTCCGACCTACCACCCGGACATGAAGGTGTATGAAGTGTTCGACAAGGACGGCACCTCGCTGGCCCTGTTCTACACCGACTACTTCAAGCGTGACAGCAAGTCCGGTGGCGCGTGGATGGACGTGTTCGTCGAGCAGGATGGCCTGACCGGCGCCAAGCCGGTGGTCTACAACGTCTGCAACTTCACCAAGCCGGCCGAAGGCCAGCCGGCGCTGTTGAGCTTCGACGACGTCACCACCCTGTTCCACGAGTTCGGCCACGCCCTGCACGGCATGTTCTCGAACGTGAAGTACCCCTCGATCGCCGGCACGGCCACCTCGCGCGATTTCGTCGAGTTCCCGTCGCAGTTCAACGAGCACTGGGCGCTGGATCCGAAGGTGTTCGCCAACTACGCCAAGAACTACAAGACCGGCGAGCCGATGCCGCAGGAACTGGTCGACAAGATCCTCAAGGCGCGCAGCTTCAACCAGGGCTACGCCACCACCGAGTACCTGTCGGCTGCGCTGCTGGACCTGGCCTGGCACACGCAGAAGGCCGACGCGCCGCTGCAGGATGTTGGAGCCTTCGAAGCCAGCGCGCTGAAGAAGTTCAAGGTCGATCTGCCGCAGGTTCCGCCGCGCTACCGCACCACCTACTTCGACCACATCTGGGGCGGTGGCTACTCGGCCGGCTACTACGCCTACTTCTGGGCGGAAGTGCTCGACCATGACGCCTTCCAGTGGTTCACCGAGAACGGTGGCCTGACCGCGGCCAATGGCCAGCAATTCCGCGACAAGATCCTCTCGCGCGGCAACAGCGTGGAGCTGTCGACCCTGTACCGCGATTTCCGCGGCAAGGACCCGTCGGTGGAACCGCTGCTGAAGTTCCGCGGGCTGAAGTAAGAAAGCGAAAACGGCGGGGGCGACCTCGCCGTTTTTCTTTCTGTAGCGTCGAGCCATGCTCGACGTTCTTCTGTAGAGCCGAGCCCATGCTCGGCTGATGTTTCCTGGAAAGGCAGCCGAGCATGGGCTCGGCTCTACAAACAGCGTTACGTCCCCACGTGCACCGGGTTCGCCTGTTCGGCAAGGCCCAGGTGATCCAGCGCGATATCCAGCGCCAGCACGTAGCTCTGCGCGCCATAGCCGGCGGCGATGCCCAGGCGCTGGCCGATGCCGGCCGGCAGACAGGGCTCAGCCACCGCGCCGTCGTCATGCACCTCCACGTAGGCGTTGTGCAGATAGGGCAGCAGGCGCTGCAGACGCAGGCTGCCGGCACACGCGCCGGGATCGAGCAATGTCACTTCGCCGCGGCTGTGATCGGCCACGCGCAGGGCATCCAGCAGTTCCTGTTCCGAACCGCAGGCACGGATGGCCACGCTGGTGCCGGCATCGATCGCACGGTGTACCAGCGACTTCAGTACCGGTGCCGGCAGCGGCAGTGCGGTACGGATCAATGTGCCGGCCGCTTCCGGGCCGCGGATGATGAAGATCGACATGGCTCACCCCTCCTGCGCCAGGCGGCGGCCGACGATGGCCAGCGACAGCGGATAACCGGCCTGCTGGCTGCGCTGGTCGACCACCACCGCGGCCGGCCCATGCTGCAGGCGCAGGCGCGCGTCCAGGCCGGGTTCGCGGGCGCTCTGCAGTTCGATGTACTGCGCCGGCAGCCGCTCCAGGGCGGCCTGCAGCGCGCTGCCCTCGGCCTGCCATTGCGCCTCGTCGGCCACGCCCACGTCCAGCAGTACCCAGTCGGCCGAGCGCGCCTGCGGCTGGCACAGGCACTGGCGCACTTCGGACAGGCTGGCGCAGTCGCTGCACAGCACGCGGTGGCCGGACAACTGCGCCGGCAGCTGCGGACGCGGTGCCGATGAAGAGGCGTGGCGGATCACCAGGAGGGTCATACAACACCTTGCGGAAAGCGCCGTTCGGCGCGGTGGGCAGACGATGCGCGCAGTGCCCGTAAAGGTGCGATGCCGGGCGCCGGGCCCGGGCGTAAAACCTGCGTAACCCTGCATCGGCAGCGCCGGGCCATGTCCGGAGAGCACATGGCGCGGCCGTCCCAACACTCCGCCGGGCATGGCCCGGCGCGACCGGGAACCTCTTGCACCCGGATGGGGTCTGAAGACCCTGCCACCCCATCGGAACCTGACATGGATGCTGTTGCCCGACCGCCGTTCCCGCAACGCGCTCTCGCCTGGCTGAAGAAGGAGGCGCTGCCGCTGCTGCTCATGCTGGGCCTGCTCGCCGCCGCCCGCGACACCCTCGCCAATCATTACGTGGTGCCCAGTGGCTCGATGCAGCCGACCCTGCAGCCCGGTGACCGGGTGGTGGTGGACATGCGTGCCTATGGCCTGCGCCTGCCGTTCACCAACACGTCCCTGCTGTCCACCGGCCAGCCGCAGCGCGGCGAGGTGGCAGTGTTCGATTCGCCTGCCGACGGCACCCGCCTGATCAAACGGGTCGCCGCCGTGGCCGGCGACCACGTGCAACTGCACGAGGGCCACCTGAGCATCAACGGCCACCCGCTGCAGATGACCGACCTGCAGGACGTGGAGGCCTTCGGCAGCCGCCGTGCGCGCCTGGACCTGGACATGGGCGGTGGTCCCGACATTGCGGATCTGGTGGTACCGGCCGGCAAGCTGCTGGTACTGGGGGATCATCGCGGCAACAGTTTCGATGGCCGCTTCTTCGGCTTCGTCGACGCCGACAAGGTCTACGGGCGCGCGGTGGCCGTCTACTACCGCCGTGGCGATGGCTTCCAGTGGCAGCACCTGTGAGTTGAATCGATACGTCAGGGATATCAATCCTGACTTTTCAGGTTATGGATCGACTGGATGGACGGGCCTACTCTGGGGCCCGTTCCCTCCACCCCGGCCGCCCCTACGGCCCTTCGATCCCATGACTGGCGAAACCGCCGCGGCCCCCGAACGTCGCTTCCCTCCTGCCGATTCCAGCCCCGAGACACGCATCCAGCAGGGCACGCCAGCGTTCCGCCGCACGGCGGTCGCGCTGTTCCTGGCCGGCTTCTCCACCTTTGGCCTGCTGTACACGGTGCAGCCGTTGCTGCCCGAGTTCAGCCGCCACTTCGGCGTCTCCGCCGCCGGCAGCGCGATGTCGCTGTCACTGACCACCGGCACGCTGGCCGTGGCGATGCTGCTGGCCGGGCTGCTGTCCGACGCCGTGGGCCGCAGGCCGTTGATGATCGTCGCCCTGCTGGCCTCGGCCATCCTCTCGCTGAGTACCGCCCTGGTCGATGACTGGACCACGCTGCTGGTGCTGCGCACCCTGCTGGGCCTGGCCCTGAGTGGCGTGCCGGCGGTGGCGATGACCTATCTGGTCGAAGAAATGGACAGCCGCGCACTGGGCCTGGCGATGGGCCTGTACATCGGCGGCAACGCGATCGGTGGCATGAGCGGGCGCCTGCTCGCCGGCATCATCGCCGACCATTGGGGGTGGCGCTGGGGCATCGGCGTGGTCTCGATCATCGCCGTGGCCAGCACCGTGCTGCTGTGGCTGCAGCTGCCACCATCGCGGCATTTCCAGGCCCGTCGCGGCGGCCTGCGCCAGCTGCCGTCGCGCTGGCGCACGTTGTTCGCCGATCCTGGCCTGCCGTGGCTGTTCGCCACCTCCTTCGTGTTGATGGGCGTATTCGTCACCCTCTACAACTACCTCGGCTATCACCTGCTGGCGCCGCCGTACCACCTCAGCCAGACCGTGGTCGGGCTGATCTTCAGCGTCTACCTGGTCGGTACGTTCAGCTCGGCATGGATGGGCCAACAGGCCACGCGGTACGGCCGTGGGCGCGTCCTGTCGATCTCCTTCGTGCTTATCGGTGCCGGCATCGCGCTGCTGGCGATGCCGTGGCTGACCACGATGGCGCTGGGCATCGCGCTGGTGACCTTCGGCTTCTTCGGCGGTCATTCGGTCGCCAGCAGCTGGGTCGGCAGCCGGGCGGGCATGATGCGCGCGGAAGCCTCGGCACTGTATCTGTTCGCCTACTACCTGGGGTCGAGCGTGCTGGGCGGTGTGGGCGGGCTTGCCTACGCCGCGTGGGACTGGCTGGGGGTGTGCGCGTTCGCGGCAGTGCTGACCCTGCTTGGCGGTGGCATCGTCTGGGCGTTGCAGCAGCGCGCCCCGCAGCCGGTGACGGCCTGATGCTCGCCGGGGGGGGGCCCGCGGGGCCCGTTGGGCCCCGGCACGGGCTCGGGGCGGGGCGCGCGCCGCGCGGCCCCCCCGGCGCGCGGCCGGGGGGGGGGGACCCCCCCCGCC